>NZ_MKGS01000140.1:0-130879 GCF_002836905.1 Pseudomonas sp. 43NM1
TCCCAGACGTGCATGCCGGTGTAAGGACTGCTGCGCCGGTTGTCGATGCCGTCCCACACGCCAAGACGTTCGAGGATGCGTTGTCTGGCCGCCGACAAGGCGCTGACTCGCGGCTCGAACGGTGCGGCGGCGTCGAAAGGTTTGACGCTCATCGGGCTGCCGTCCAGCAGCAGGACTTCCAGGCCGCTGTCCTGCAACGCCAGCGCCAAGGCACTGCCGACCATTCCGGCCCCGACTATCAGCAGATCTGCGCGCATTTCCATGCTTTAAGCCTGTCTCGCTTGCGGCTTGAGCCGCACGTAAAGGGTTTTTTCGACCCGCGCCACCAAGGTGCCCGCGCCGTCATGAATATCGACCTGCAACTTCGGCAGGTATTTCTCGCCGCTCGCCGTTTGCCGGCGAATCTCATCGAGCAAGGTCTCGTCGATGTTGAATCGGGCGAACACCGGACCTTTGCCCGGCGCAATGAAATCGATGTCGGCGGCCTTGTCCCAGACGATGTATTGGCGTCCGAGGTTTTCCATCAGCATCAACATGTAGAACGGATCGACCATCGAATACAGGCTGCCGCCGAACTGCGTGCCGACGTAATTGCGGTTGTACCAGCCCAGGCCCATCGAGACTTTGATGTCGCGAAAGTCATCGCTGATGTGCCGCACCCGCACGCCCGCGCCGAGGTACGGCGGATAGAGGGTCATGGCCCAGCGCATCAAGCGCGCCTTGCCGAATTTTGCTGTCAGCCACTTAAGCATCCGGGCGAGTACCCAAGCCCATCGCCTGCCGGGCGAACCAGCGTTTGGCCGGCGGCAGCAGATCGAGGCCAAGCAGGCCGATGTTGCGGCCCAGCGACACCAGCGGCTGAGTGCTGCCGAACAGACGCGTGACCTGATCGGAGAAACCGACGGTGAGGTTCTGATCCATGCGCTGTCGTTCGCGATACGCCTGCAACGTGGCGAAGTCGCCGGGGCCGGTTTCGCTGGCGAGCAACGCATCGGCCAAAGCCTGGGCATCGCGCAGCGACAGGTTGAAACCTTGCCCGGCAATCGGGTGCAAGCTGTGCGCGGCGTTGCCGAGAATCGCCAGATGTGGACGCACTTGCTCTTCGGCCTCGATCAAGGTCAGCGGGTACAGATGCCGCGCGCCGACTTGTTTCAAAGTGCCGAGGCGGTAGCCGAACACGCCTTGCAACTCGCTGAGGAAACTCTTTTCATCGAGCGCCGCGAGCCGTTGCGCGTCCATGCCCAAACGGGTCCAGACCAATGCGCAACGGTTGTCCGGCAGCGGCAGCAAAGCCATCGGGCCTTCGTCGGTGAAACGCTCGAACGCCATGCCGTTGTGCGATTCGCTCGGGGTGATGTTGGCGATCAGCGCGCTCTGGTTGTACGGGCGCGTCTTGATGCCGATACCCAGTTGCTCGCGCAGACCGGAACGGCCGCCATCGGCCAGCACCGCGAGGTCGCATTCCAGCGTGGTTTCGTCGTTGAGAGTCAGGCGATAGCCATCGGCCAACGGCTCCATGCGCGTGACTTCCGCCGGGCAGCGCCAACTGACCACGTCCTTGTCCAGACCCTGCCACAGGCATTGGCCGAGCCAGGCGTTTTCGACGACATAGCCGAGTGCCGGCACGCCCTCTTCCATCGCCGACAACCGCGCCGTGGAAAAGCGCCCACGGTCGGACACGTGAATCTGCTTGATCGGCTCGGCGCGGCGGGAGATTTCCTGCCACACGCGGAGTCGTTGATAAATCTGCCGAGCGCCGTAGGACAGCGCCGAAGAACGCGCGTCGTAGCTCGGTTGGTAGGTGTCGCCGGGGGCGAACGGTTCGATCAGGACGATTTTCCAGCCACGCGCCTTGGCCCCGGCCTGCAGGGCCAACGCCAGACTGGCGCCAACCAGACCGCCACCGATGATTGCCAGATTGACTCGACTCATGCCGCTTGTGTCCGCGCTTGGGCCATCAAAGCCTCGATTTCAGCGACCGTTTTCGGCACGCCTTTGGTCAGGATTTCACAACCGGTCTTCGTCACCACTACGTCGTCCTCGATGCGTACGCCAATGCCGCGCCATTTTTTCGCGACGCTCGTATTGTTCGGGGCAATGTAAATGCCCGGCTCGACCGTCAGCGCCATGCCGACTTCGAGCACGCGCCATTCGCCGCCAACCTTGTACTCGCCGACATCATGCACATCCATGCCCAGCCAATGGCCGGCGCGGTGCATATAGAAAGCCTTGTACGCTTCGCTGACGATCAACTCGTCAACGTCGCCCTGCAACAAGCCCAACTCGACCAGCCCGCTGGTAATCACTCGGACCGTGGCTTCGTGCGCCTGATTCCAGTGTTTGTTCGGGGCGATCTGCGCGAATGCGGCTTCTTGTGAAGCCAGCACCAGTTCGTAAATCGCTTTCTGTTCCACTGAATACTTGCCGTTGACCGGCCAGGTGCGGGTGATGTCGCTGGCGTAGCAATCGATCTCGCAACCGGCGTCGATCAGCACCAGGTCACCGTCCTTGAGCACCGCGTCATTCTGCTGGTAATGCAGGATGCAGCTGTTGCGCCCGGCGGCGACGATCGAGCCATAGGCCGGCATCTTCGCCCCGCCCTTGCGGAATTCGTAGTCGAGTTCGGCCTCGAGGCTGAACTCATGCAGCCCGGCACGGCTGGCCTGCATCGCGCGGATATGCGCCTGAGCGGAAATCCGTGCGGCTTCGCGCATCACCTTCACTTCTGCCGCCGATTTATACAGACGCATGTCGTGCAGCAGATGATCCAACGCAACAAACTCGTTCGGTGGCTGCGCGCCGAGGTGCGCTTTGGAGCGGATCACATTGATCCAGTCCATCAAATGCCGATCGAATTCGGGGTTGCTGCCCATCGCCGAATACACGCGGTCGCGCCCTTCGATCAGGCCCGGCAGGATGTCGTCGATGTCGGTGATAGGGAAAGCATCGTCGGCGCCGAAGTCGCGAATCGCGCCTTCCTGGCCGGCGCGCAGGCCATCCCACAATTCCCGTTCGGCATTGCGCTCGCGGCAGAACAGCAGGTATTCGCCATGCTCACGGCCGGGCATCAGCACGATCACGGCTTGTGGCTCGGGGAACCCGCTGAGGTACTGGAAGTCGCTGTCCTGGCGGTAGACGTGCTCGACGTCGCGGTTGCGAATGGCCACCGCGGCGGCGGGCAGGATGGCGATGCTGTTGGGTTCCATCTGCGCCATCAAGGCCTTGCGGCGACGACTGTATTCCGATTTCGGGATATGAATCATGGGCAGATGGTTATTCCTGGCACGCGATTAATGCAACGACGGCTTGGCCGCAGCTTCGTCGGTTTTCTTGGTTTCGGTGAACAGCAGCAACGGCGCCACGCGCAGGTACTCCATGACTTCCATGTAGTCGCTTTCGCCGTCGTCGGACTCTTCCAGCGCGTCCTGAACCTGCGCGATGGCGGCCAGATCCTGGAGCACTTCGGTGGCTTCAGTGGTCAGCGCGTATTCGCGACGGGTCAGGCCGAAACCGCTGAGGAAGCCCTGGCACCATTGGCCCAGTGCGGCGGCGCGGTCGGCCAGCGGTGCATCGTCGGTGGGCAGCAGCAGGACGACAGTCATGTCGTCGCCGGTCAGTTCGCCTTTGACCATCTCTTGCAGGCCGATCAGGGCATTGCGAACGTTGTCTTGTGGCTCGCCTTCGAGCAGCTCGGCGGCGTCGGCCAGCCAGCTGTCGGCTTCAAAACCGGCGCCGGCGCAACTGCGACCGAGCAGCAGGCCGTGCAGTTCGGCAGGCGAGACGTTATGGCCGCTGGAAGTCAGCAGCGTGGCGAAGGCTTGGTACGGGGAATTCTGAATGGGCATGGGCAGCTAGGCGCCAGACGGCGCTATGTCTAGAATGAAGCCCTGTATCCTACATCGACAGACTCGCCAAGACTATTAAAGGCTGTCCGCCCGTTATTACCCATCAGACATTCTCAGTGGACACAATGGAAGACACCGATCTGCAAGCGCTGATGGCGAGACTCGAGTTGCTAATTAACCGAGTTGAGCAACTAAAAAGCCAAAATGGACTCCTATTAGCTCAGGAAAAAACCTGGCGCGAGGAACGCGCTCACCTCATTGAAAAAAACGAAATCGCCCGGCGTAAGGTCGAATCGATGATTTCGCGCCTCAAGGCCCTGGAGCAAGACTCATGAGTTCAAGCAATAGCGTTACCGTGCAGATCCTCGACAAAGAATATTCGATCATCTGCCCCCAGGAAGAGCGCAGCAACCTGGTGAGCGCCGCCCGTTACCTGGACGGCAAGATGCGCGAAATCCGCAGCAGCGGCAAAGTCATCGGCGCCGATCGCATCGCCGTAATGGCCGCGTTGAACATTACTCACGACCTGTTGCACAAGGAAGATCGCCCGGACGTAAACGCCAGTGGCTCTACCCGCGAGCAGGTTCGCGACCTGCTGGATCGTGTCGATCTGGTGCTCGCAACCGATCCGGACGTCACCAAGGGCTGAAACGCGAAACCGCTTGGGGTATACTCGCGTCACTCCCTGGGGTGCTTGCCAGTTGACGATGTCCCTGAGCCGATTCGCACTACCCTGGAAGTTGCACGTTGGGCTGGTGTGCATGTCCGCTAGACGGAAAGCCTTAAAGCCTACTGCTTCTTCCACCTTGAACTTTCGGGTTCAAGGGCTAAGTCAGCAGCGGTTCATCCGGGGAGCCTGATTCTTGTCCGATGCCGGTTTAATTACCGGCATCGGCTTTTTTACGGGTACGCTTTGTGCACCCGACCTGTTGAAGCCCTATTTCATGACCGAACCTGCGCTGCTTCCCCGCCCGCAACTTCGACGCATGCTGCGCAAGGCCCGCCGCGCACTGACACCCAGTCAGCAGCGCCAGGCCGCTCGCGGGTTGTATCAGCAATTGGCTCAGCACCCGCTGTTTCGCCGCGCAAGACACATCTCTCTTTATCTGCCCACCGACGGTGAAATCGACCCGCGTCTGTTGCTGCGCGCCGCACAACGCCGAGGCAAAGCCACCTATCTGCCGGTGCTCAGCGCTTGGCCGCGAACCAAAATGGTGTTCCAGCGGATTCGCCCCGGCGAGAAAATGAAACCCAACCGTTTCCGCATTCTGGAACCGCGCCACAACCTCGCCCGCCAACGCAAAGTCTGGGCACTGGATCTGGTGTTGTTGCCATTGGTCGGGTTTGACGATACCGGCGGACGTTTGGGAATGGGCGGCGGATTTTACGACCGCAGCCTCGCCTATCTCTCTCGCCGGAAAAACTGGCGGCAGCCGACGTTATTGGGGCTGGCCCATGAATGTCAGAAGGTTGGACGCTTGGCGCAAGCGAGCTGGGATGTGCCGTTGCAGGGAACGGTGACAGACAAGGCGTGGTATTTCGCAGGATCCACACCGTAGGAGCAAAGCTTGCTCGCGATGGCGGTCTTTCAGGCAGATAGATATTCAATGCGACGCCGTCATCGCGAGCAAGCTTTGCTCCCACAATGCGGCGTCAGGAAGACAGGATCAGCGCTTGAAGGCCGACGGCTGTTGTTGCTGGGCGATCTCGATCGGTGCGTCAGTCTTGTTGTTCCACAAGCTTTGGGCATAACCGGTGGTCACGACGCCGAGGCCGAACAAAATAACCAAAATCCATAGTAAATCCGGTTTGCGTTTCATCGATTGCCCCCCAAAGGCACATCAACACGATGACAGCAGCGGTTTCCGTTGTAGGCCGTGCAGCAGCGTCAAGCTAAGAAGGCCGGCATTTTGCGACAACGTGAACCGACACGCAAACGCTGGCGTCAACCGACTGTCGGTTTGTCCTAAAATTGCCCGACAACTTGCCCACTCACCCGCCAGGAGCAAAAAAATGGCCTATTGGCTGATGAAATCCGAGCCCGACGAATTCTCGATCAAAGACCTTGAGAAGCTTGGCAAAGCGCGCTGGGACGGGGTTCGCAACTATCAGGCACGTAACTTTTTACGGGCGATGGCGGTGGGTGACGAGTTCTTTTTTTATCACTCCAGCTGCCCGGAGCCGGGGATTGCCGGGATCGGCAAGATTGCCCAAGCGGCGTATCCCGACCCGACGGCGCTCGATCCCGAGAGCCATTATTTCGACCCGAAGGCCAGCGCCGAGAAAAATGCCTGGAGCGCCATTGATGTCGCGCACGGCAAGACGTTTGCCAAGGTATTGAAGCTGGATTATTTGAAGCAGCAAAGCGCGCTGGCGGAGATGCCGCTGGTGCAGAAGGGTTCGCGGTTGTCAGTGATGCCGGTGACAGCGGAGCAATG
The DNA here is from genome assembly GCF_002836905.1 of Pseudomonas sp. 43NM1. Lineage (NCBI taxonomy): Bacteria > Pseudomonadati > Pseudomonadota > Gammaproteobacteria > Pseudomonadales > Pseudomonadaceae > Pseudomonas > Pseudomonas sp. 43NM1. Next base: position 6,284 of record NZ_MKGS01000140.1, read on the forward strand.
GGCGGCAGTGAAAGCGCTTTTGTAGGAGCAAGGCTTGCCCGCGATGGCGGTCTTGAGACGTGCGTGCTGTAGGAGCACGGCTTGCCGGCGATGGCGGTCTTGAGGGCGCTATCGCGAGCAAGCTTTGCTCCTACAGGATCCAGGATTACTGGATGATCAGGTTGTTAAACAACAGATCCTCAACCACTGGCTTGCCGGTTTCATCATTCATCACTTGCTGCGTCTGCTTCAGCGCTTCCTGACGCAGTTTTTCCTTGCCCTCGACACTCGCCATCGCATCGCTGGTCTGCTGACTGAACAGCGCCACCAGTTGATTGCGAATCAACGGTTCATTGGCCTTGACCGCTTTGGTCGCCTCTTCACCGGTAACGCGCAACGCCACGTCAGCCTTGAACACCTTTAACTTCGGCGTTCCATCCAGCCCGTAGTTGCCCACGAACGGCGGGGTCAGGGAAATATAATTGACCTTCGGCGCCTCGCCTTCTTTGGCCTCTTTGGCTTCTTCGGCCATCGCTGCCATCGGCAGAGACAGGGCCAGCAACAACATGATCCACGCTTTCACAATTCGCTCCTTATCCGGTTTGCGGCCTAGCATAACCACCCGCCGCGCAAGCACAAGCTTATGGCTGGCTATCAGGGCCGGGCATGCTCGTTGACCCAACGACTCACACACCTACACTTATCGGCCATCACTCCCAAAGGAATAGCCCTGATGAAAGCCGTGCTGTGCAAAGCCTTCGGCCCTGCCGAATCGCTGGTGCTGGAAGACGTCGCCAGTCCTGTCGCGAAGAAGAACGAAATCCTCCTGGACGTGCACGCCGCCGGGGTCAACTTCCCGGACACGCTGATCATCGAGGGCAAATACCAGTTCAAGCCGCCCTTCCCGTTTTCCCCCGGCGGTGAAGCGGCGGGCGTGGTCAGCGCAGTGGGCGAAAAGGTCAGCCACCTGAAAGTCGGCGACCGGGTCATGGCCCTGACCGGCTGGGGCAGTTTTGCCGAGCAGGTCGCGGTACCGGGCTATAACGTTTTGCCGATTCCAGCGTCGATGGATTTCAACACCGCCGCCGCATTCAGCATGACCTACGGCACTTCGATGCACGCCCTCAAGCAACGCGCCCATCTGCAACCCGGTGAAACCTTGCTGGTGCTCGGCGCGTCCGGCGGGGTCGGCCTGGCCGCCGTGGAAATCGGCAAAGCCATGGGCGCCCGGGTGATCGCCGCCGCCAGCAGCGCGGAAAAACTTGCCGTGGCCAAGGCTGCCGGCGCCGATGAACTGATCAACTACAGCGAAACCAGCCTCAAGGATGAAATCAAACGCCTGACCGACGGCCAAGGCGCCGACGTCATCTACGACCCGGTCGGCGGCGATCTGTTTGACCAGGCCGTTCGCGCCATCGCCTGGAACGGCCGCCTGCTGGTGGTCGGTTTCGCCAGCGGCCGCATCCCCGAATTCCCGGTCAACCTCGCCTTGCTCAAAGGCGCCTCCGTGGTTGGCGTTTTCTGGGGCTCATTCGCCCAGCGCCAACCGCAGGACAACGCGGCGAACTTCCAACAATTATTCGGTTGGTTTGCCGAGGGCAAGTTGAAGCCGCTGGTGTCGCAGGTGTATCCGCTGAGTGAAGCGGCGCAGGCGATCAATGATCTGGGCCAGCGCAAAGCGGTCGGCAAGGTCGTTGTGCAGGTTCGCTGATCCTGACGAAGCGGTCTGCGCCTATCTCTGCGGCTATAAAGGAAATGCGCAGACCGCCTCCTATCGTCAAACCTAAAGCAGCTTGCGGATATCCGCAGGCAAATGCCTGGAGAACTTGGAAATTGGCGAGTTACGACACTCGCGAACGATATCTGACGCACGCCTGTTGAGTTTGCTGATCAAATCCAGCCGCTGTTCTTTCGGCATGTGCGCGGTCGAATCCGCCCCCAACAGATAACCGCGGGTTTTGTAGAACACGTCCGAATCGACCCAGGCGTAGTCAGCAATGTCCTGCAAAGACTCGGTAATCTCTCGGCACTTCACCGTTTTAAGCCATTCATTCAGGTCTTCCGGCAAATCCGAATAGAGAAGGAAAGCCATTGGCGCCACCACTTCCACTTCGGCCGGTGTGTCGTCGCTGACGCTCCACGGCTGGTACCGCCATTGACGCACGGCGTCAGTGGATGCCCGCGCCAGTTCGGGATGATCGCTTCGCCGAACTCGCACTTTGCTGACCGAGCCATCCGAGTGGGCCGTGAACGCGACTTCGACATTGCCGGTTATGCCTGCCCTGACCAAGACCTTGGAGTAAGCCGGCTGGGGATTCTTTTGCGCAATCAGGAAACCCTCTGACGCCCAACCCATCGTTGAAAAAACCACTGAAATCACTAACGCAAACCATTGCATGCACTCATCCCTAGGCGATTGAAATTCCAGACCCGACAGCGATCTCAGATTAAGTCACGCTCGCCGTGCACTGGAATGGGATGGCTTCCTGTTTGGTTGAAGGACGTTTCCTAGAGGTTTGTCTTACGTTGGACTGACCCGCCGCACAAAGGATTACCACGCGACATTTCCCGCAACGCCCTCCACTTACACCAAAGCGACATGTTCATAAAAGAACACCCCATCTCCAATATTTCCGCTGTTTGGTCAATGCGAACCGGTGCTATTTTCGGTAACGAAACTGTAACATTCGCATCCGCAGTCAAAACAAGAAATCTGGAGCTCTTGAATGTTTGCTTTCTTTCGACCAGCCGCACATCAGGCTGCCTTGCCTGAAGAAAAAATAGACAGCACCTATCGACGCCTTCGCTGGCAGATCTTCGCCGGTATTTTCATTGGCTATGCGGGTTATTACCTGCTGCGCAAGAACTTCTCCCTGGCCATGCCGTACCTGATCGACGAGGGTTACACCCGTGGTCAGCTGGGCCTGGCGATGTCGGCGATCGCGATTGCCTACGGTTTGTCGAAGTTCCTGATGGGCCTGGTCTCGGACCGTTCCAACCCGCGCTACTTCCTGCCCTTCGGCCTGCTGGTGTCGGCCGGGGTGATGTTCATTTTCGGTTTCGCGCCATGGGCGACGTCCAGCGTGACGATGATGTTCATCCTGTTGTTCATCAACGGTTGGGCACAAGGCATGGGCTGGCCGCCGAGTGGCCGGACGATGGTGCACTGGTGGTCGCAGAAAGAACGCGGCGGCGTGGTGTCGGTGTGGAACGTGGCGCACAACGTCGGTGGTGGTTTGATCGGCCCGTTGTTCCTGCTCGGCATGGGCCTGTTCAATGACTGGCACGCGGCATTCTACGTGCCGGCAGCAGTAGCGTTGGCCGTGGCGGTGTTTGCCTTCATTACCATGCGCGACACTCCGCAATCGGTTGGCCTGCCGCCTATCGAGCAATACAAAAACGATTACCCGCAAGGCTACGATTCCAGCCACGAAGACGAATTCAGCGCCAAGGAAATCTTCGTCAAGTACGTGCTGCGCAACAAAATGCTCTGGTACATCGCCCTCGCCAACGTCTTCGTTTACCTGCTGCGCTACGGCGTGCTGGACTGGGCGCCGACCTACCTCAAGGAAGCCAAGGGCTTCAACGTGGATAAAACCTCGTGGGCGTACTTCCTTTATGAGTGGGCGGGTATTCCGGGCACGCTGCTGTGCGGCTGGATGTCGGACAAGATCTTCCGTGGCAACCGTGGCCTGACCGGTATGGTGTTCATGGGCCTGGTGACCGTGGCAACGCTGGTTTACTGGCTGAACCCGGCCGGCCACCCGACCATCGACATGATCGCGCTGGTGTCCATCGGCTTCCTGATCTACGGCCCGGTGATGCTGATCGGTCTGCAAGCACTGGAACTGGTGCCGAAGAAAGCCGCCGGGACCGCAGCGGGCTTCACCGGGTTGTTCGGTTATCTCGGAGGTTCGGTCGCGGCCAGTGCAGCGATGGGCTACACCGTGGACCATTTCGGCTGGGACGGCGGATTTGTCCTGCTGATCGGCGCGTGCATCCTGGCGATGATTTGCCTGGCACCGACGCTATGGCACAAACAAATCGCCAGTCAGACTCGCGAAGAAGCCGTCGCCTGATCAGCCTGTGATTGGCAACGCTTGAGCCGCGCCTCCAGATTTCGGTCTGGCATGGCGTGGCTGCGCAGGGCGTTGGCGGTCTGCTCGACATAATCGCGAGTGGTGCCGTAACGCCCGCAAGCGCTTTCGAAGACCTGGCTGAGCACGTGATCCGGCAAGTTACCGGCGTAGCTCGGCAGGTGCCGCTCCAAGACAAACCCCAACGCCTGAACCTGACTTCCGTCTTCGAGACGGCAGTTGAGCCAATGTGGGCGATAAGACGGGAATGGCATTTCGCGCTGCCACAAGGCATACAGCGACGCTTCTAGTTGCTCTTCCGGCAACCGATAGGCAAACCCGCTGCAAGAACCGCCGCGATCGAGGCCAAACACCAACCCCGGCACTTCCGGCGTGCCGCGATGTTCGTGGGACCACAAATACAAGCCGCGATGGTAACCATGCACTCGGCCGCGAACGCGTTCGACGGCGGCGCATTCAGGGCGCCAGATCAGCGAGCCATAGGCGAACAACCAGACCGGCCCACCCTTGTGGCGCGCCATGGTCGATTGCATCGAGCTGAGCAATTGTTCGTGAGTAAGCTGCGGCCCAAGATCGAGTCGCGGAGGGTAAGGCAAATTCAGCAAAGCAGATTCAATGGCACTCATGGCGAATAGCGTTCAGCTCCCCGCGAATAAAGAATTACTTAATAGAACGCACCGCTGAAACAATAAGGCACATATGTTTTAAGGCAATTTAAGTGCCATGGCACAGTTCTTAACTAATTGCCTGATTCGGATATAACCTACCGGCATTTATATAAATTTATAAATACCGATCGGCTATATGGGGAGTTATAACGATCAACCCTCGGATCAAGATCGCGGATCAAGATCGAGGCGCGTACGCAAACACATCTGCGCGCATCTGATGCGCATCCATTCCCGCGTCGACCAGCGCATCCAGCGTGCCATAGACCATTGCCGGTGAGCCGCTGGCGTAAACGTGCAACGCCTTCAGATCGCTGAAGTCCTCACAGACCGCCGCGTGCAGCATGCCGCAACGGCCTTCCCAGCCGCATTGGTCGCTGACCACTTTGTGCAGGAACAGATTGGGCAACTTCAGCCATTCGTCCCAATGCTCGATTTCGTAGAAATCTTCAGGACGACGCACACCCCAATACAAATGCACCGGGTGCTTGAAGCCCTGGGCGCGGCAATGTTCGATCAGGCTGTGGATCTGGCCCATGCCGGTGCCTGCGGCGATCAGCACCAGCGGACCGTCCGGCAACTCGGCCAGGTGGGTGTCGCCGAACGGCATCTCGATGCGCACCATCGGATTGCGTTGCAGCTGTTCGATCAGGCTCAGCGCACTGCTTTCGCGCGCCAGCACGTGGATTTCCAGATCGCGCCCGGCGTGTGGCGCCGAGGCCAGGGAGAACGCCGATTTCTCGCCGTTCTCGCGTTCGATCATCAAATACTGCCCGGCGTGATAGCGCGGCGGCTTGCCGGCCGGCGCGCGCAGCTGGACGCGAAAAGTGTCGCCGCCAACCTCCCGACATTCAATGACCTGACACGACAAGCTGCGCACCGGCAGTTCTCCCAGCGCGAGCACGCCATCCCACAGCACGATGCAGTCTTCCAGCGGCTCTGCTATGCAAGTGTAGAACTCGCCGTGATCGCGCACCGCGCCGGCCTGTTCGACCCGGCCTTCCACCAGCAACGCCGCACACACGTGGCAATTGCCATTGCGGCAGCTTTGCGGGCATTCATAGCCCAGCCGCCGCGCGCCATCGAGAATCCGCTCGCCGGGCAGAATCTCAAGCACTGCTCCGGAGGGCTGCAAGGTTACGCGCATCAATCTATTCCTAACTGATTCCATATGTCATCGATCCGCTTGGTCACGGCTTCATCCTTGACGATCACCCGACCCCACTCGCGAGTGGTTTCGCCGGGCCATTTGTGCGTGGCATCGAGCCCCATCTTCGACCCCAGGCCGGAGACCGGCGAGGCGAAGTCGAGGTAATCGATCGGCGTGTTCTCGATCATCACCGTGTCGCGCTTGGGGTCCATGCGCGTGGTAATGGCCCAGACCACGTCGTTCCAGTCTCGCGCGTTGATATCGTCATCACAGACGATAACGAACTTGGTGTACATGAACTGTCGCAGAAACGACCAGACACCGAGCATTACCCGCTTGGCGTGGCCCGGATACGACTTCTTCATCGTCACGATGGCCATGCGGTACGAGCAGCCTTCGGGCGGCAGGTAGAAATCGGTGATTTCCGGGAACTGCTTCTGCAGGATCGGCACGAACACTTCGTTCAGCGCCACACCGAGAATCGCCGGCTCATCCGGTGGACGGCCAGTATAGGTGCTGTGGTAGATCGGTTTGATCCGGTGGGTGATGCGCTCGACGGTGAACACCGGGAAGCTGTCGACTTCGTTGTAGTAACCGGTGTGGTCGCCATACGGGCCTTCGTCGGCCATCTCGCCGGGATGAATCACGCCTTCGAGGATGATCTCGGCGGTGGCCGGCACTTGCAGGTCGTTGCCACGGCACTTCACCAGTTCGGTGCGGTTGCCGCGCAGCAGACCGGCAAACGCGTATTCGGAAAGGCTGTCGGGCACCGGCGTCACGGCGCCGAGAATGGTCGCCGGGTCAGCGCCCAATGCCACGGACACCGGGAATGGCTTGCCCGGATGCTTTTCGCACCATTCGCGGTAATCCAGCGCGCCGCCACGGTGGCTGAGCCAACGCATGATCACCTTGTTACGGCCGATCACTTGCTGACGGTAGATGCCGAGGTTCTGCCGGTCCTTGTTCGGACCTTTGGTGACGGTCAGGCCCCAGGTGATCAGCGGGCCGACGTCGCCGGGCCAGCAGGTCTGCACCGGCAGCATGGCCAGATCGACGTCGTCGCCCTCGATCACCACTTCCTGGCACACCGCGTCTTTGACGACTTTCGGCGCCATGGAAATGATCTTGCGGAAGATCGGCAGTTTCGACCAGGCGTCTTTCAAGCCCTTCGGCGGCTCGGGCTCCTTGAGGAACGCCAGCAGTTTGCCGATTTCGCGCAGCTCGCTGACCGCCTCGGCGCCCATGCCCATGGCCACCCGCTCGGGAGTACCGAACAGGTTGCCGAGCACCGGAATGTCATAGCCGGTGGGGTTTTCGAACAGCAGCGCCGGGCCTTTGGCCCGCAGCGTGCGATCACACACCTCGGTCATCTCCAGCACTGGAGAGACAGGGATCTGGATGCGTTTCAACTCTCCGCGCTGCTCAAGCTGCTGCACGAAATCCCGAAGATCCTTGAATTTCATCGATGTTGGCACCCGTAAAATAGGCGTACATCCTACCTGCTCTGACGCCCGAACAGCAGCCTGTCAGCGCATGCCAGCGATCAATTGTGCGCCGCACCCAACAGCACCGGCGCAAACAACGGGCTCAAACGCGCACTGCCGACGTCGGACAAATGGTCTTCGTCCTTGTACTGCGAATGGCCGTTGACCTCGATGCTGCAGACCTTGTCGGCACACATCAGCGGCGTCGGGTCGATGACATGCACGCCCGGGTCGGCGGCGCTCATCGAATCAAACAGCGAACTGAGGAAATGTTGACGCGCCAGGTGCTCTTCGAGCGGACGCCCCAAACCCTCGGCCGAACGCCCGACGCGAGCCAGGCTGGTCAAGCGGCCAATGGCGCCCTTGCGTTGCAGCGGCACTTCCTTGAACAGCCAGACCTGCGCGCCCGCCGCCCGAATCGCCGCCACACGGGCTTCGATCGCGGCGGCCATGCGTGCTTCCGATTGCGCAATGTTGTCGTGGGAGTTGAGCAGCACTTTTTTATCGCCGTCCTCACGCCCGTAAACGTAGAGACTCCAGTTGGACGCGAGCACTACATCCTTGATCTGCAAGCGACGCACCTGCTCCATGGTCTGTTCGTTGAAATCCCTGCAGCGCTCGCGCGGGTCATCGCTGAGGATCGGCGGGCAGGCGCTCATGCTGTAGAGCCATACCGGCCGGCCCTCGCGAGCGGCGTTGGTTTTGATCGCCGGCAACAGCGCGGCGGCGTGACTGTCGCCCCAGACCAACTGGGTCGCGGGCACGCTCTGGTTGTCGCCAACCAGACACGCCTTGTCGAACTTCTTGTCCGACGTCACCAGCATGCATTTCATCTGCCCGGCGCGCCATTCACGTGCCTGCGCATATTCCAGCGCTTTGCCGGTCAGGCGTTGCGGAAAACCATCGGAGGAGCGCACCACTGAACCGGTGACGGCCAACGCCGCCATGGCCAGCAAGCCGCCGACCAGCACCGGTTTGCGCCCGGCCAGCAGGCGCTTCTCACGGAACGGCAATTCGACGAAACGCCAGCTCAACCATGCCAGGCCCAGCGCCAGGAGAATCCAGCCGGCCGCTTCCCACGGTTGAATACCGTCGATGGAAATGGCGTTGGCGTAGACAAAAACCGGCCAGTGCCACAGGTAAAAGGAATAGGACAGCAAACCGATCCAGACGAATACCCGCGCGCTCAACAGGCGCCCGGCGATGGTCGAACCGTGCGCGCCGGACCAGATCAGCGCGGTCGCGCCCAGCACCGGGAGCAACGCTGCCCAGCCTGGAAACACGGTGCCGCGATCAAAGGTGAACACCGCCACCAGCACCGCGACCAACCCGGCAACTCCGACAAACTGATAGAGCCACGGCCGAATTGGCTGTTTTGGCGCCGGGACCACGGCGAGCATTGCACCGCAGAGCAATTCCCAGGCACGGGTCGGCAACGAGAAAAACGCGAAGTCGGGTTTGCGCTCGATGTAAGCGATGTTCAAACCGAACGACACCAACAGCACCGCAAACAGCATCCAGCGCCAATGCCGGATATACCGCATCAACAACACCATCAGCAGCGGGAAGAAGATGTAGTACTGCTCTTCAACGGCCAGCGACCAAGTGTGCAGCAACGGTTTCAGATCCGAAGCCGGTTGGAAGTAACCGTCTTCGCGCATGAACAGAATGTTGGAAATGAACAGCGCCTGATAGCGCACCGTCCTGCCCAGTTCGGAGAAGTCCTTGGCGGTCAGCAACAGCCAGCCCAATGCCAACGTCGCCAACAGCACCACGCTCAGCGCTGGAATGATCCGCCGTGCGCGACGCGCCCAGAAGTCGACGAAGCTGAACCGTTGCGCGCTGATCTCGCGGAACAGGATGCTGGTGATGAGGAATCCGGAAATGACGAAGAACACGTCAACCCCGACAAAACCGCCGCTGAACGTGCTGAAACCGAAGTGAAACAGCACCACCGGAATAACCGCCAGGGCGCGCAAGCCGTCAATATCGCGGCGATTGCCAAAAGTGTGCATAACGTCCCTTGTCGTTCCCGATACAAATCAGATTGAAATTGCTTTGAAACGGGAACGACCGGACCTCGCGCAACACATGACTGATCCCCCGCAAACTGTCTGCAAGGCAATAAATACGCGGTTGGCGGGGTGGTGGCACCCGATTAATGGGCGCCAGTTTACAGCACAGTAATTTTCAATCCAGATACAAAATCGTCGACATAAAAAAAGAGCGCCCGTTGCGGGGCGCTCTTTTTTGCAGCGAGCTGCGTGTTACTTGCGCTTCATCGACAAGAAGAACTCGTCGTTGGTCTTGGTCGTCTTCAACTTGTCGACCAGGAACTCGATGGCGGCGATTTCGTCCATCGGGTGCAGCAGCTTGCGCAGGATCCACATACGCTGCAGTTCGTCGTCGGCCGTCAGCAACTCTTCGCGGCGGGTGCCGGAGCGGTTGATGTTGATAGCCGGGAACACGCGTTTTTCAGCGATGCGGCGATCCAGAGGCAGTTCCATGTTGCCCGTGCCTTTGAATTCCTCGTAGATCACTTCGTCCATTTTCGAGCCGGTTTCAACCAGCGCGGTGGCGATAATGGTCAGCGAGCCGCCTTCTTCGATGTTCCGCGCGGCGCCGAAGAAACGTTTCGGTTTCTCCAGGGCGTGGGCATCGACACCACCGGTGAGCACTTTGCCGGAGCTCGGGATCACGGTGTTGTAGGCGCGAGCCAGACGGGTGATGGAGTCGAGCAGGATCACCACGTCTTTCTTGTGTTCGACCAGGCGCTTGGCCTTCTCGATCACCATTTCGGCAACCTGCACGTGGCGGGTTGGCGGCTCATCGAACGTCGAGGCAACCACTTCGCCGCGCACGGTGCGCTGCATTTCGGTTACTTCTTCCGGACGCTCATCGATCAGCAACACGATCAGGTGAACTTCAGGGTTGTTACGCGCGATGTTTGCGGCAATGTTCTGCAGCATGATCGTTTTACCGGCTTTCGGCGGTGCAACGATCAGACCGCGCTGGCCTTTGCCGATCGGGGCGCACAGGTCGATGACACGACCGGTCAAGTCTTCGGTGGAACCGTTGCCGGCTTCCATCTTCATGCGCACGGTCGGGAACAGCGGGGTCAGGTTCTCGAAGAGAATCTTGTTTTTCGCGTTCTCGGGACGGTCGTAGTTGATCGTGTCAACTTTGAGCAGCGCGAAATAACGCTCGCCTTCCTTTGGAGGGCGGATCTTGCCAACGATGGTGTCACCGGTGCGCAAGTTGAAGCGACGGATCTGGCTCGGCGAGACGTAGATATCGTCTGGGCCGGCGAGATAGGAAGCGTCAGCAGAGCGGAGGAAGCCGAAGCCGTCCTGGAGAATCTCCAGCACGCCATCACCGGAGATTTCCTCGCCGCTTTTCGCGTGCTTTTTGAGCAGGGAGAAAATCACGTCCTGCTTGCGCGAACGGGCCATATTTTCTATGCCCATCTGTTCGGCCAATTCGAGCAGTTCGGTAATCGGCTTTTGCTTGAGTTCAGTCAGATTCATATAGGAATGACGTAATCATTTATGGAGGGGGGGAAATTAAGCTTTTGGCTTAATGAGGCCGCGCCGCAGAGAAGGCGACAGGATCGCGTACTTATTCGAAAAGGAGTGCGTCGGCGACGGCTAGCAGGGGGCAGTGGAGAAACCAGTGCGGGGCCGAATGTACCACCTGAGTTTCGGAGCGTCTAGCCCTGAATATGCAAAAAGCCCCGCAATATGCGGGGCTTTTCATACAACGTCGCCGACTCAGATGTTGGCGTCGAGGAATGCAGCCAATTGCGACTTGGACAGCGCGCCAACCTTGGTCGCTTCCACGTTGCCGTTCTTGAACAGCATCAGGGTAGGAATGCCACGAACGCCGTGCTTGGCCGGGGTTTCCTGGTTTTCGTCGATGTTCAGTTTGGCAACGGTCAGCTTGCCTTTGTAGGTTTCAGCAATTTCGTCCAGAACAGGAGCGATCATTTTGCAAGGGCCGCACCATTCAGCCCAGTAGTCGACCAGTACAGCGCCTTCGGCCTTGAGTACATCGGCCTCGAAGCTAGCGTCGCTAACGTGTTTGATAAGATCGCTGCTCATGGAAGTCTCCAGGTTGTAAGCAAAAAAACGTGGCCCATCATAGCCGCCCTTCCCCCGTTCAGGAAGCCGCAGATGATTGACTCTCGCTATGGTGGCGCATGAGTTTGGGTATAGCTCAATTCGCGCACCGGCGGGACTCGCATTGTAAAAATGCACTATCGCAGTGCACGAACCGCTGATTTATCCGGCGTTGATTATCCCGATAAACCCCTGCGCCGCCGCGCCTGAGGCGCCGAAACGGATCTTGGCATGGCCCGTGCTCTATCGAATCGCATTGCCTTCAAGCCGATTCGGAGTTTCCCATGACCCAGCGTTACCGCGCCCTCCTCGCCGCCCTGTTCGCCAGCCTGTTGCTGACCCAGGCACCCGCCCACGCCGACAGCCTCGAAGACGTGGTCAAACGCGGCACGCTCAAAGTCGCCGTGCCGCAGGACTTCCCGCCGTTCGGCTCGGTCGGCCCGGACATGAAACCGCGCGGCCTCGACATTGACACCGCCAAACTGCTGGCCGACCAGCTCAAAGTCAAACTCGAACTGACCCCGGTAAACAGCACCAACCGCATTCCATTCCTGACCACCGGCAAGGTCGATCTGGTGATCTCCAGCCTAGGTAAAAACGCCGAGCGCGAAAAAGTCATCGATTTCTCCAGTGCCTACGCGCCGTTCTATCTCGCCGTGTTCGGCCCGCCAGACGCCGACATCAAGAGCCTTGACGACCTCAAGGGCAAAACCATCAGCGTCACCCGTGGCGCCATCGAAGACATCGAATTGAGCAAAGTCGCCCCCGAAGGCGTGACCATCAAGCGCTTCGAGGACAACAATTCGACCATCGCCGCCTACCTCGCCGGCCAGGTTGACCTGATCGCCAGCGGCAACGTGGTAATGGTCGCGATCAGCGAGAAAAACCCGAAGCGCGTGCCGGCGCTGAAAGTGAAGCTCAAGGATTCGCCGGTCTACGTGGGCGTGAACAAGAACGAGCCGGCGCTGCTGGACAAGGTCAACCAGATCCTGGCCACCGCCAAGACCGACGGTTCGCTGGAAAAGAACGCCATGACCTGGCTCAAAGAGCCGCTGCCGGCCGATCTCTGATCACCCGCCGGGAGACGCGACATGGCTTATCAGTTTGATTTTCTGCCGGTGGTGCAAAACACCGATCTATTGCTGCGCGGTGCGCTGTTCACCCTGGAACTGACGGCCATCGGCGCGGTGCTCGGGGTCAGCCTGGGGATCGTCGGCGCGCTGGTGCGAGCGTGGAACATCCGGCCGTTCGCGGCGATCTTCGGCGTGTATGTCGAGTTGATCCGCAACACGCCGTTTCTGGTGCAGCTGTTTTTCATCTTCTTCGGTTTGCCCTCGCTGGGCCTGCAGATTTCCGAATGGCAGGCGGCGGTGCTGGCGATGGTGATCAACCTCGGCGCCTATTCGACCGAGATCATTCGCGCCGGCATTCAGGCGATTCCGCGCGGGCAACTGGAAGCCGCCGCCGCACTGGCGATGACCCGTTTCGAAGCGTTTCGCCATGTGGTTTTGCTGCCGGCGCTGGGCAAGGTCTGGCCGGCGCTGAGCAGCCAGATCATCATCGTCATGCTCGGCTCGGCGGTGTGTTCGCAGATCGCCACCGAAGAGTTGAGCTTCGCCGCCAACTTTATTCAGTCGCGCAACTTCCGCGCCTTCGAAACCTACGCCCTGACCACCCTGGTTTACCTGTGCATGGCGCTGATGATCCGCCAATTGCTGAACTGGATCGGTCGACGCTACATCGCAAGGAGCGGCCAATGAGCGATTTCACCTTTTGGGACATCGTCCGCAACCTGCTGACCGGCCTGCAATGGACGCTGGCGCTGTCGCTGGTGGCGTTTATCGGCGGTGGCGTGATCGGTTTGCTGGTGATGGTCATGCGCATTTCCAAGAAGACCTTCCCGCGCAGTTTCGCCCGCACTTACATCGAACTGTTTCAGGGCACGCCGCTGTTGATGCAGCTGTTCCTGGTGTTCTTCGGCGTGGCGCTGGCCGGCGTGGAGATTTCGCCGTGGATGGCGGCGGCGGTGGCGTTGACGCTGTTTACCAGCGCGTACCTCGCGGAGATCTGGCGCGGTTGCGTCGAATCGATCCCCCACGGCCAGTGGGAAGCCTCGTCGAGTCTGGCGCTCAATCCGCTGGAGCAATTGCGCTACGTGATCCTGCCGCAAGCCTTGCGCATTGCGGTGGCGCCGACCGTGGGGTTTTCGGTGCAAGTGGTCAAAGGCACCGCTGTCACCTCGATCATCGGTTTCACCGAACTGACCAAAACCGGCGGCATGTTGGCCAACGCCACGTTCGAGCCATTCATGGTCTACGGCCTCGTCGCGCTTGGTTATTTTTTGCTCTGTTATCCCTTGTCCCTCAGTGCGCGCTACCTGGAAAGGAGACTGCATGCCCCTGCTTAGAATTTCCGCCCTGCATAAATATTACGGCGATCACCATGTGCTCAAAGGCATCGACCTCAGCGTCGAGGAAGGCCAGGTGGTGGCGATTATCGGCCGCAGCGGCTCGGGCAAATCGACGTTATTGCGCACGTTGAACGGTCTGGAATCGATCAATGACGGCGTCATCGAAGTCGACGGCGAATACCTCGACGCCGCCCGCGCCGACCTGCGCAGCTTGCGGCAGAAGGTCGGCATGGTGTTTCAGCAGTTCAACCTGTTCCCGCACCTGACCGTGGGCGAAAACGTGATGCTCGCGCCGCAAGTGGTGCAAAAAATGCCGAAGAAGATTGCCTCGGACCTGGCCCGGCAGATGCTTGAACGGGTCGGTTTGGGCGAGAAGTTTGATGCGTTCCCGGACCGCTTGTCCGGCGGCCAGCAGCAGCGCGTGGCGATTGCCCGGGCGCTGGCGATGTCGCCGAAGGTGTTGCTGTGCGATGAAATCACCTCGGCGCTGGATCCGGAACTGGTCAATGAGGTGCTGAGCGTGGTCCGGCAATTGGCCAGGGAAGGCATGACGCTGATCATGGTCACCCACGAAATGCGCTTCGCCCGCGAGGTTGGGGATAAGTTGGTGTTCATGCATCAGGGCAAGGTGCACGAGGTCGGCGCGCCGAAAGATCTGTTCGCGCGGCCGCAGACGGCGGAGTTGGCGAATTTCATCGGGACCGTTGAGGCCGCCGGTTAGGCTTTTGTGGCGAGGGGGCTTGCCCCCGTTAGGCTACGAAGTAGCCCCAAAACCTTGCACATCAATTGCGGATAGACCGCGCATGCAGGTTTTACGACTGCTGCGCAGCCGAACGGGGGCAAGTCCCCTCGCCACAGGGGTGCTCTGGATCAAGGCTTTGCGCCGTACGCGTTGGCGCGAGCGTTTGATCGTGGCACGATGTCGAGGTTATCGACCGAGACCCCCAGACCATGCCGCAATCCCAAGCCAAGAATCTGTCCCTGATCGCCGCAATCGACCTGGGCTCCAACAGCTTTCACATGGTCGTGGCCAAGGCCCAGAACGGCGAAATCCGCATTCTTGAGCGCCTCGGCGAAAAGGTCCAATTGGCCGCCGGCATCGACGATGAGCGCCAGCTCAACGAAGAATCGATGCAGCGCGGGCTCGATTGCCTCAAGCGCTTCGCCCAACTGATCAACGGTATGCCGCTGGGCGCCGTGCGCATCGTCGGCACCAACGCCCTGCGCGAAGCCCGCAACCGTGGTGAATTCATCCGCCGTGCCGAAGAAATTCTCGGCCACCCGGTGGAAGTCATCTCTGGCCGTGAAGAAGCACGCCTGATCTACCTCGGCGTCTCGCACACCCTCGCCGACACTCCGGGCAAACGCCTGGTCGCCGACATCGGCGGCGGCAGTACCGAATTCATCATCGGCCAACGCTTCGAGCCATTGCTGCGCGAAAGCCTGCAAATGGGTTGCGTCAGTTATACCCAGCGTTATTTCAAGGACGGCAAGGTCACCCCGGCCCGCTACGCCCAGGCTTACACGGCGGCGCGGCTGGAGATCATGAGCATCGAGCACGCTTTGCATCGTCTGACCTGGGATGAAGCCATCGGCTCCTCGGGCACCATCCGCGCCATCGGCCTGGCGCTGAAGGCCGGCGGCCACGGCAGCGGCGAAGTGAATGCCGAAGGCCTGGCCTGGCTCAAGCGCAAGATGTTCAAACTCGGTGACGCCGAGAAAATCGATTTCGAAGGCATCAAGCCTGACCGCCGCGCGATCTTCCCGGCCGGTCTGGCGATTCTCGAAGCGATTTTCGATGCGCTCGAACTGCAACGCATGGATCACTGCGAAGGCGCGCTGCGTGAAGGCGTGCTCTACGACTTGCTGGGCCGTCATCATCACGAAGACGTCCGCGAGCGCACGCTCAGCTCGCTGATGGAGCGTTACCACGTCGATCTGGAACAAGCGGCGCGGGTCGAACGCAAAGCGCTGCACGCGTTTGATCAGGTGGCCGAGGACTGGGATCTGGACGACGGCGTCTGGCGCGAGTTGCTCGGCTGGGCTGCCAAGGTGCATGAAGTGGGTCTGGACATCGCCCACTATCACTATCACAAGCACGGCGCCTACCTGATCGAGCACTCGGACCTCGCCGGTTTCTCCCGCGAAGACCAGTTGATGCTCGCGCTGCTGGTGCGCGGCCATCGGCGCAATATTCCCAAGGACAAGTTTGCCGACTTCGGCAAGGACGGCATCAAGCTGATCCGCCTGTGCGCGCTGCTGCGGTTTGCGATCCTGTTCCACCACATCCGTGGCACCCAGGAAATGCCGCAAGTGACCCTGCGCGCCAATGGCGACAGCCTCGACGTGCTGTTCCCGGCCAATTGGCTGGATGAAAACCAGCTGACCCAGGCCGACTTCGCCCTCGAAGCGGAATGGCTGACACGCGTGGGCTTCACCCTCAACGTCCGCTAATCCCCGTTAAAACTTACCGAACACCATCCTGTAGGAGCACAGCTTGCTGGCGAAGGCGATCTCACTGACGCCTTCGCCAGCAAGCTGTGCTCCTACAGGGGGCGGTGGTGGAACAAAAAAAAATGGCGATCCCGAGGGATCGCCATTTTTTATGCCGCGCGAACCTTAACGCACCGCCAGGATCGGGCTACCCAACCGTTCCAGCAGGGTGGCCTGGGCGCTGCGGGGGTTCTGGTTGCCGGTCGGGGTGTTGCGGATGTAGCGGCCGTCCGACTGCAGACTCCAACTGTGGGTGTTGTCAGTCAGGTACAGCTCCAGCTCTTTCTTGACCCGCATGATCAGCTTCTTGCCTTCCACCGGGAAGCAAGTCTCGACGCGCTTGTCGAGGTTGCGCTCCATCCAGTCGGCGCTGGAGAGGAACATCTGCTCTTCGCCGCCATTGAGGAAGTAGAACACCCGCGTGTGCTCAAGGAAGCGGCCGATGATCGAGCGCACATGGATGTTGTGCGAAACCCCGGCAATCCCCGGACGCAGGCAGCACATGCCGCGCACCACCAAATCGATACGCACGCCGGACTGGCTGGCCTTGTACAACGCGCGGATGACTTTCGGGTCAGTCAGCGAGTTGAACTTGGCGATGATGTGCGCCGGTTTGCCGTCGAGGGCGAACTGGGTTTCGCGGGCAATCATGTCGAGCATGCCCTTCTTCAGCGTGAACGGCGCGTGCAGCAACTTCTTCATGCGCAGCGTCTTGCCCATGCCGATCAACTGGCTGAACAGTTTGCCGACGTCTTCGCACAAAGCGTCGTCGGACGTCAGCAAGCTGTAGTCGGTGTACAAACGGGCGTTGGCGGCGTGGTAGTTGCCGGTGCCCAAGTGCGCGTAACGAACAATTTCGCCAGCCTCGCGGCGCAGGATCAGCATCATCTTGGCGTGGGTCTTGAAGCCGACCACACCGTAAATCACCACCGCACCGGCCGCTTGCAGACGGCTGGCCAGTTGCAGGTTGGACTCTTCGTCGAACCGCGCACGCAACTCGATCACCGCCGTGACTTCCTTGCCGTTTCTCGCCGCATCGACCAGCGCATCGACGATTTCCGAGTTGGCACCCGAGCGGTACAAGGTCTGGCGAACCGCCAATACGTGCGGGTCTTTCGCCGCTTGGCGCAGCAGGTCGACCACTGGCGTAAACGACTCGAATGGGTGGAGCAGCAGAATGTCCTGCTTGCTGATCACGCTGAAAATGTTCTCGCTGTTCTGCAGCAGTTTCGGAATCTGCGGCGTGAACGGCAGGTATTGCAGCGCGCGCTGGCTGTCGAGGCCGGTGATGCTGAACAGGCGGGTCAGGTTGACCGGACCGTTGACCTGATACAGCTCGGTCTCGTGCAGGTTGAATTGCTTGAGCAGGTAATCGGACAAGTGTTTCGGGCAGGTATCAGCCACTTCCAAACGCACCGCATCGCCGTAACGACGCGAGAACAGCTCGCCGCGAAGCGCACGGGCCAAGTCTTCGACGTCTTCGGTATCGACCGCCAGATCGGCGTTTCGGGTCAGGCGGAACTGGTAGCAGCCCTTGACCTTCATGCCCTGGAACAGGTCATCGGCGTGCGCGTGGATCATCGACGACAGGAACACATAGTTGTCTCCCGAACCGCCAACCTCTTCCGGCACTTTGATCACGCGCGGCAGCAGACGCGGCGCCGGGATGATCGCCAGGCCGGAGTCACGGCCGAAGGCGTCGATGCCTTCGAGCTCGACGATGAAGTTCAGGCTCTTGTTCACCAGCAGCGGGAACGGATGCGTCGGGTCGAGGCCGATCGGAGTAATGATCGGCGCGATTTCGTCACGGAAGTAACGACGCACCCAGGTTTTGATCTTGGTGGTCCAGTGCCGACGACGGATGAAGCGGACCTGATGTTTCTCCAGTTCCGGCAACAGAATGTCGTTGAGGATCGCGTATTGGCGATCGACGTGGCCGTGCACCAGTTCGCTGATCCGTGCCAGCGCCTGATGCGGCTGCAAGCCATCGGCGCCCGCCTGTTCGCGGGCGAAGGTGATCTGCTTCTTCAGGCCGGCGACGCGAATCTCGAAGAACTCGTCGAGGTTGCTGGAGAAAATCAGCAGAAACTTCAGCCGCTCGAGCAACGGGTAGGACTCATCCAGCGCCTGTTCCAGCACGCGAATGTTGAACTGCAGTTGCGAGAGCTCGCGATGGATGTACAGGCTGCTGTCATCCAGGCCGGGAATGGCAATCGCCGGGGCGGCATGCGCCTCGTTTGGCACCGCGGGCGCAGAGGGCTCCAGCTCCGGCGGGGTTTCGGCGATTTGCTCGACCACGGGTTGAGCCTCTTTTACAGCAACTTCAGTGAGTCCTTCGGTATTCATGGAATGTTCCTGGGAGGGCTATTTTTGCTCTCGTAACAATTGAGCAGCGCGCACAGCAAAATAAGTCAGGATGCCATCTGCGCCTGCACGTTTAAAAGCGGTCAGGGATTCGAGAATAACCCCTTCGCTCAACCAGCCATTCTGGATTGCCGCCATGTGCATGGCGTATTCGCCGCTGACTTGGTAGACAAACGTCGGCACTTTGAATTCTTCTTTGACCCGGTAAAGGATGTCCAGATACGGCATGCCTGGCTTGACCATGACCATGTCCGCGCCTTCTGACAAGTCCGCCGCCACTTCGTGCAGGGCTTCGTTGCTGTTGGCCGGGTCCATTTGGTAGGACGCCTTGTTCGCTTTGCCGAGGTTCAGCGCCGAACCCACCGCATCGCGGAATGGGCCGTAATAGGCGCTGGCGTACTTCGCCGAGTAAGCCATGATCCGCACATTGACGTGATCGGCCAGCTCCAGCGCTTCGCGGATTGCCTGGATGCGACCGTCCATCATGTCCGACGGCGCGACGACTTGCGCGCCGGCAGCGGCGTGGGACAAGGCTTGCTTGACCAGCGCATCGACGGTGATGTCGTTCTGCACGTAGCCTTCTTCGTCGAGAATGCCGTCCTGGCCGTGCGTGGTGAACGGGTCCAGCGCCACGTCGGTAATCACTCCCAGTTCCGGGAAGCGCTCACGCAGGGCGCGGGTGGCGCGCTGGGCGATGCCGTCCGGGTTCCAGGCTTCGGCGGCGTCCAGCGATTTCAGTTCTGCCGGGGTCACCGGGAACAGCGCCAGCGCCGGGATCCCCAATTCGACCCATTTGGCCGCTTCTTCGAGCAACAGATCGATGGTCAGACGTTCAACGCCGGGCATCGAGGCGACTGCTTCGCGACGGTTTTCACCGTCCAGCACGAACACCGGCAGGATCAGGTCATCGACGCTCAGTACGTTTTCACGCACCAGTCGACGCGAGAAATCATCACGACGGTTGCGACGCAGGCGGGTTGCAGGAAACAAGCGATTGGCGGGGGTAAAGCTCACGGCAGACTCCTGAGCCCGCGCTGGCAGGCGAGCGTGACAGTTATAAGCGGCCATTATGACGAACAGATGACAGTTGTGCTCAGCCCTGTGACGCGTAGCCGCATTCCATTGTCCGTGTAGGAATTGTTCACGTCGAGACACATTTGGACACTTTCCTCAATGTGTCTGAAGGGTTAGGCTGCGCGTTCATTTCGCCAGCACCCAGACAATGCTCCAACAATTTCTGCATGACTTCGGCTACTTTGCCCTTTTTCTCGGCACGTTCTTCGAAGGCGAAACCATCCTGGTGCTCGCGGGCTTCCTCGCGTTTCGCGGATACATGGACATCAACCTTGTGGTTGTCGTGGCGTTCTGCGGCAGTTATGCCGGCGATCAGCTGTGGTACTTCCTGGGGCGCAAGCACGGGCGCAAATTGCTTGCGCGCAAACCGCGCTGGCAATTGATGGGCGACCGCGCGCTGGAACACATCCGCCGCCACCCGGACATCTGGGTGCTGAGCTTCCGGTTTGTCTATGGCTTGCGCACGGTGATGCCGGTGGCGATCGGCCTGTCGGGTTATCCGCCGGGACGTTATCTACTGCTGAACGGGATTGGCGCGGCGATCTGGGCCAGCGCCCTCGCCGCCGCGGCTTATCACTTTGGCGCGGTGCTTGAGGGCATGCTCGGCAGCGTCAAGAAGTACGAACTGTGGGTGCTCGGCGCGCTGCTGGTGCTGGGCTTGGGCCTGTGGATCCGTCGGCGCTTCAAGAATGCTCGTCTGGCGAAGAAGATCTACGCCGACGAGCAAGCGCTGAAAGCCGAACAGGCGCGGATCGAAGAGACTAAGACGCCAGCCGAGTGAAGCGGTTTCTGCAGCAGTAGAGACCGATTGCGCTGAGCAGACTGTAGCTGAGCAGCGCGACCCAACCCACCGCGCTGGCCGGCCACAGCCCGACCAGCGGCGCCAGCCACACCAGCGGCACGTTCAATGCCAGGCGCAACAGCTCCAGCTTCCAAGCCCACGGGCGATTCTCCAGGGCCACGCCCAACGTAAACAGCCCCAGCGCCACGGCACTCCAGCCGAGCACCAGCGCGGCGGTCGGCAGGCTCGGTTCCAGGTTCATCAAATAGCTGCCCAACGCGATGTAGACGCAAAACTGCAGCACCACGTAGATTTGCTGGCGCGCGTCCAGCGGCACTTCAAATTTGCGGAACTGGCTCAGGTCGGGCTTGCTCATCGGGTACTTCGCGGCGACGTCAGCCGGGCGCCAACCGGTGCGCATGAACCAGATGCGCAGCTTGTCCCACTTGCTCTCCGCGCGTTTCGCGTCCTCCCACAACTGCGCATAAAACTGCACGTTGGCCCACAGCGGATTCCAGCTCGCCAGCGGCGTGGTCACACCGAAAATCACCGGTTCGTTATCGTCCTCTTCCTGGAACGAGCCAAATAGACGGTCCCAAATAATGAACACCCCGCCGTAGTTGCGATCCATGTAGAGAGCGTTCTGTGCATGGTGGGCCCGATGATTGGATGGCGTGACGAAGAACCACTCGAACCAGCCGAGCTTGGGAATGTGTTTTGTATGCACCCAGAATTGGTACAGCAGGTTCAGCGCCGCGACGCTGACGAATACCAGCAGCGGCACGCCAAGCACGGCCATCGGCAAGTAGAAGATCCAGCTCAGGAGAAATCCGGTGCTGGTCTGGCGCAGAGCGGTGGAGAGGTTGTAGTCCTCGCTCTGATGATGCACCGAGTGCGCGGCCCAGAGGATGTTGCGCTCGTGGCCCATGCGGTGCAGCCAGTAGTAGCAGAAGTCGTACAGGACAAAGGCAAACAGCCAGGCCCAAACGCTGTCGCCGTCGAGTTTGAACAGGGCCAGATGCTCGAGCGCAAAAGCATACGTCAGCAGCCCCACGCCTTTGGTCAGCAGGCCGGTAGTGGTCGACAACACGCCGGTGCTGATGCTGTTGATCGCATCGGCGAGACGATAATTGCGCGTGCCGCGCCAACGGTCGGCCAGCAGTTCGACGGCAATCAGCATAAAGAAAAACGGCACCGCGTACAGAATGAAGTTCATGACGTGCCCTGAACGGAATCCGGATCACAGATCCTAGGTGTAGCCGCGAATTAACCCTATGGCAACGAGTGACAAATTAGTGGACATTTAACGCCATGAATCTGGAGAAAAGCCCATGAGCAAAAAAATTGCAGTGATCCTTTCCGGCTGTGGCGTTTACGACGGCGCCGAGATCCACGAAAGCGTGATCACCCTGCTGCGCCTCGACCAGCGCGGCGCGCAGGTGCAGTGCTTTGCGCCGAACATCGCGCAACTGCATGTGATCAACCACCTGACCGGCGAAGAGATGCCGGAGTCGCGCAACGTGCTGGTGGAGTCGGCGCGCATCGCTCGCGGCAACGTCAAGGACCTGCGCGAGGCCAGCGTCGAGGACTTCGATGCGTTGATCGTGCCCGGCGGTTTTGGCGCGGCGAAAAACCTCTCGAACTTTGCTGTCGAAGGCGCAGCGTGCACGGTGCAACCTGAAGTGCTGGCGTTGGCCGAGGCCTTCGCCGAAGCGAGTAAACCGGTGGGTCTGATCTGCATTTCGCCAGCGCTGGCAGCGAAGATCTACGGGCCGGGCGTGACGTGCACGATTGGCAATGACGAGGAAACAGCGGCGGCGATGAATAAGATGGGCGCCACGCACACTGAATGTGCGGTGGGCGATATCGTCGAGGACAAGGCGCGCCGGTTGGTCAGTACACCGGCGTACATGCTCGGCCAGTCGATCAGCGAAGTGGCGACGGGGATCAACAAACTGGTCGACCGCGTGCTCGAACTGACCCACGAAAACGACGCCTGACCCCGTTCAACTGTGGGAGCGAGCTTGCTCGCGATAGCGGACTTGCTCGCGATAGCGGACTTTCAGCCAACATTAATGTCGACTGATGCGGCGCCATCGCGAGCAAGCTCGCTCCCACAGGGTTCTCGGTATGGATCAGGGTTTGCGGGTCAAGCGGGTGAGGATCCGGTCCAGCGCATTGGCGAACGCTTGTTTCTCGCGTTCGCCAAACGGCGCCGGACCGCCGCTCATCTGGCCTTGTTCGCGCAAGTCGGTGAACAAATTGCGCACCGCCAGCCGGTCGCCCATGTTCTGCGCGTCAAACTCCTTGCCGCGCGGGTCGAGCGCCGAAACGCCCTTCTTCACCAGCCGGTCCGCCAACGGCACATCGCTGCAAATCACCAGCTCACCGGGCACCGCGTGCTCCACCAGGTAATCGTCGGCCGCGTCCGGGCCGCTGGGCACCACAATCAGTTTCACCAGCGCCAGAGCCGGCTTGATCTGCGGCTGACCGGCGACCATCACCACTTCGAACTGGCGCTTCAAAGCGAACTTCACCACCAGATCCTTGGCCGCCCGAGGGCAAGCGTCGGCATCGATCCAGACACGCATTGTGTTTCTCCTGTTAGAAGCATCGCGGGCAAGCCTTGCTCCCACAGATTACACACGAACCTGTAGGAGCGAGGCTTGCCCGCGAACATGAGCGCAGCGAATGCCTTCAGGAAACCGGCACCCGCCGCTTCTCGGCCATCCGGCTACGACCATACAACACTGCAATCGCAATAATCGCCACGGCCTGCGCGCTCAACGAATACGCATCGGCGTGAATCCCCAGCCAATCGAAATCGAAGAACGCCACCGGCCGCGTGCCAAACACCCCGGCTTCCTGCAACGCCTTCACGCCATGCCCGGCAAACACCACCGACAACGCGCAGAGCAACCCGGCGTTGATCCCGAAAAACAACGCCAGCGGCAGTTTCGCCGAGCCGCGCAGGATCACCCACGCCAGCCCGATCAGCAACACCAGCGCCGTCGCCCCGCCCGCCAACACCGCGTCATGCCCGGCGGGACCGGCCTGCAGCCACAGGGTTTCGTAAAACAGGATCACTTCGAACAATTCGCGATACACCGAGAAAAACGCCAGGATCGCAAACCCCCAGCGCCCGCCGCCGCCAACCAGGCTGCTCTTGATGTAATCCTGCCACGCCGCCGCGTGCCGCCGATCGTGCATCCACACGCCCAGCCACAGCACCATGACGCTGGCGAACAACGCCGTGCAGCCTTCGAGCAATTCACGCTGGGCGCCGCTGACGTCAATCACATACGCCGCCAGCGCCCAGGTCGCCAGACCGGCCAGCAGCGCCAGCCCCCATCCAACGTTGACGCTGCGCACCGCCGACTGCTGGCCGGTATTGCGCAGGAATGCGAGGATCGCCGCCAGCACCAGAATTGCTTCCAGACCTTCGCGCAGCAGAATCAGCAGGCCGGAAATGTAGCTCAACGACCAACTCAAACTATCGCTGCCCAACAGTCCGGCGGATTCTTTCAATTTGCCTTTGGCGACGTCCAGGCGCTGCTCGACCTGTGCGATCGGCAAGCCGTCCTGCAACGATTGCCGGTACGCCATCAGCGATTTTTCGGTGTCTTTGCGCACGTTGGCATCGACGTTATCCAGCGAACTTTCAACCAGTTCAAAGCCTTCCAGATACGCCGCCACCGACAGGTCATAGGCCTGATCGTGCTCGCCGCCACGGTAAGCGGCGATGCTTTTATCCAAGGTCGCTGCGGTGTAATCAAGCAACTGCGCCGGGCCGCGCTTGACCTGCGGCGGTTGCGCCCGTTGCGCGCGGAACGTCGCCAGTGCTTGCGGGCCTTCAGCGGCGAGCACTTCGGCCGGCGTCTGCCGCGCCAGATCGGCGATGTTGTAAGTCTTCGCGGATTTCGCTGCCGCCGGATCGGCGCTGAAACCGGCAATGTAAGTCGCCAGATCCCAGCGCTGACGGTCATCCAGTTGATCGGCGAAGGACGGCATATCCGTGCCTTCGACGCCTTGGACCAAAGTGTTGTAGATCGCGTACAGGCTCAAGCGATCCAGCCGCGCCGCATCGCGCAGGTTGGCCGGCGGCGGGGTCATGCCGACGCCCGCCGGGCCATCGCCTGCGCCTGCATCGCCGTGACACACCGAACATTGCTGGGCATACAGCGGCGCGCCGCGCGTCGGATCCGGGGTGATGATCGGCGCCTGGCTGACCTCGTAGGCCACCGCCAATTTCGCCCCGAGCTGCCGCGCCTGGCGCGCAACATCGGCGCCGTCCTGGTGGGCGGCGATGGCTGCGCGCAAGTTGCTCACGCCTTTCTCCAGATCGGCGCGCTCCGGTTTGTCCGGCAATTCGGCGATCAAGCCTTGCAGCACACCGAGAAATTCCTGCTGCTCGCGGTATTCAGACTCATCGATCACCTTGCCCGCCGCGACCGTCGCCGGGTAATCGGCGCCAATGTAGTCGAGCAAATGCAGGGCTTTCGGGGCGCCCTCAGCGGTCTCGGCCGAGGCGTTGAGGCTGCAAAACGCAATAACCGGCAACACGAGCCACGCCAGCAAACGGGAAGAGGCAATCATGAATGAGTCTCAAGGGGAAATACGAAGTTACATATTGTTCACTTCGAATGCCTTTCACTCAAGCTTTGTTGGTCGCTCGGGAGGTGAGATATCAAATGGCAGGACAACTTTGGTGATGGGGCTCGCCCCGTTTGACGCGGCTGGGAGAGGGGTGGATAGCGGTTGCTGGACAGCAGACCGCGTCGCACCCCGGCGCGAGCAAGCTCGCTCGCCACAGGGGGTACGCGGTGATGGGGCGGGTTTTACACCACCGCTTTGCGCAACGTTGCCATGAACGCCGCGGCGCCGATGAACAGGCCGGCGAAGGTTCGGTTCATGCGTTTCTGCTGTTGCGGCGTGCGCAGCATGCGCAGCACTTTGGACGCGAGCCCGGTGTAACCGGCCATGACGATCAGGTCAACGCAGACCATGGTCACGCCGATGATCAGGTACTGCGCCAGCAGCGGCGCATGCGGATCAATGAATTGCGGCAGCACCGCGAGCATGAACACCAGCGCCTTGGGGTTGCTGATGTTGACCAGAAAACCACGGAACATCAGCGCCAACGGTTTGCCGATCTGCCGCACCGCCGCGTCGTCGCTCATGTCGCTGGGCAGCGCGCGCCATTGTTTGACCGCGAGGTAAACCAGGTACGCCACGCCGAACCACTTGATCGCATAGAACGCTGTGGCCGATGCCGTGAGCACCGCGCCGACACCGGCGCCGACAATCGCAATCTGCACCGCCAGACCGATTTGCAGTCCCAGGGCATTCCAATAGCCGCGCCAGAAACCGTAGCGCAGACCGCTGGACATCGACGCAATCGCGCCGGCACCGGGCGACAGGCTGATGACCCAGCAAGCGGCGAAAAACGCCAGCCATGTTTGAAGCCCCATTACACACCTCGACTCAGACTCGTGACAGACGTCTAAGCTAATGCGGGATTTGGCGGATGACTACCGATTTTTTGCGGGATAAGCCAATGAACAGGGCGGGCGGCGCCATCGCGAGCAAGCTCGCTCCCACAGGAATTTCAGTTGGTCGCAATAAAGCAATCCACTGAAGATCCACTGTGGGAGCGAGCTTGCTCGCGATAGCGGCCTGTCAGATAACCGCAGGCCTACTTTTCAAACCCGCTCGAAGGCAACACATCCGTCCCCCGCCACCGCCGAACCGAGCGCTGGAAGAACAGGCTGTTAGGCACTTGCACCATCAAGCTACCGGTCCCGGCCGCTTCAACTTCGATCAGCGTGGTGAACAGCAGATTGATCGCCACCACCCGGCCCTTGACGCCCGGTTTGTCGAGGGTGTCCACCAACTCGACGACATCACCGATACGGAACGGGCCGACGGTAAAGATCAGAATGGCGCACAGCAGATTGGAGAGCACGCTCCACATCGCGAAGAATGCCACCGCCGCGACCGCGACGAACCCGGACAACGCGGTCCACAGCACCGTCGCCGAAACGCCGAGACGGCCGAGCACGAATATCAGCGCGCTGCCCATGATCAACCAGCGCAACACCCCGCGCAGCGGCAGCAGCAATTGCGGCGGAAACGGATAGCGCTCGCCGAGGCGCGTGAGGCAGCGGGCGACGAAGCGCTGGGCGAAATAACCGGCCAGCAGAATCAGCAGGATTTGCACGACGAGCCAGATCGGTTCGACCCACATTGCCGGCAGCGGCAGCGTGAAAGCCTCCATCAGGACAGCGCCTCCAGCTCCGCTTGCATGCTTTCCAGCAATTCCAGCGCTTCCATCCACGACTCTTCAAGCTCGCCTTCACGCACCTTGAGTCGGGCTTGTTCGGCCAGCAGATCGCGCAATTCGTTCTTGCGCGCCGGCTCGTAGATATCGCTGTCGCCGAGGCTGACATCGATCTTCGCCAGTTTCTCGTGCAGCTTGCCCAGCTCGGCTTCGAGCTTGTCGGCCTCGCGCTTGTGCGGCGCCAGTTGCTGACGCAACGCAGCAGCGGCCTGGCGCTGGGCTTTCTTGTCGGTCTTGTCCGGGTTGACCGGGGTGTTGCTGACCGGCGCATTGCGTTGGCGATAGTCAACCAGCCAGCGCGTGTAGTCTTCCAGATCGCCGTCGAACTCTTCGACCTTGCCGTCCGCCACCAGATAGAAATTATCGGTGGTGCTTTTGAGCAAATGACGATCATGAGACACCACCAACACCGCGCCGCTGAATTCCTGAAGCGCCATGGTCAGCGCCAGACGCATTTCCAGGTCGAGGTGGTTGGTCGGTTCGTCGAGCAGCAACAGGTTCGGCCGGCCCCAGGCGATCAACGCCAGCGCCAGTCGAGCCTTTTCGCCACCGGAGAAGTTCAGCACCGGCTCATCGATGCGCGCGCCACGGAAGTCGAAACCGCCGAGGAAATCGCGCAAGGTCTGCTCGCGCTCGGTCGGCGCCAGGCGCTGCATGTGCAGCAACGGGCTGGCCTTGGAGTCGAGCGAATCCAGCTGATGCTGGGCAAAGTAGCCTACGACGGTGTTCTCGCCACGGGTCAGGCGCCCGGACAACGGCTCGAGCTCACCGGCAAGGTTTTTGATCAGAGTCGATTTACCGGCGCCGTTCGGGCCGAGCAAACCGATGCGCGCGCCGGGGGTCAGCTGCAATTTGACCTTTTCCAGCACCGCGCGCTCGCCGTAACCCAGACGGGCGTCGGAGATGTCGATCAGCGGGCTGGAGATCTTGTGCGATTCGCGGAAAACGAAATCGAATGGCGAATCGACGTGCGCGGCGGACAACTCTTCCATCCGCTCCAGCGCCTTGATCCGGCTCTGCGCCTGACGGGCCTTGGTGGCCTGGGCCTTGAAGCGGGCGATGTAGCTTTCCATGTGCGCACGTTGCGCTTGCTGCTTCTCGTAGGCCTGTTGCTGCTGGGCCAGACGCTCGGCACGCGCACGTTCGAAGGCGCTGTAGCCGCCGCGATACAAGGTGATTTTGCGTTGATCGACGTGGGCCACGTGATCGACCACAGCATCGAGGAAATCCCGGTCGTGGGAAATCAACATCAGCGTGCCGGGGTAGCTTTTCAGCCACTCTTCGAGCCAGATGATGGCGTCGAGGTCCAAGTGGTTGGTCGGTTCGTCGAGCAGCAGCAGGTCCGATGGACACATCAACGCCTGCGCCAGATTCAGACGCATCCGCCAGCCACCGGAGAAATCTCCTACCTGACGATCCATCTGATCGTTGGTGAACCCCAGACCTGCGAGCAATTTGCGCGCCCGGGCATCGGCGGTGTAACCGTCGGCGCTGTCGAGTTCGGAGTGCAGGCGCGCCTGAGCGGCACCGTCATGCGCCGCTTCGGCGGCGGCGAGGTCACGTTGTACCTCGCGCAGACGCAGGTCGCCATCGAGCACGTAGTCGACCGCGATCCGATCGAGCGTGTCGATCTCCTGGCGCATGTGGGCGATGCGCCAGTCGCCCGGCAGCAAGCAGTCACCCGAGTCGGGGTGCAGGTCGCCGAGAAGCAAGGCGAACAGGCTCGATTTGCCGGCGCCGTTGGCACCGATGAGGCCGGCTTTGTGGCCGGCGTGCAGGGTCAGCTCGGCGTCTTCTAGCAGACGTTGCGGGCCACGCTGTAAAGTCAGGTTCTGAAGTCGAATCATAATGGCGGCGGAGTCTACCAGCTTCGCTCGCAACTGGCGCGAGTAGCACTATGTCCTCTGACCTGTGGAGCTTTTCCCTGAACACTTACGCCCGTCCCGGCGTGGAAGGCCTGTGCCTGCAATGGCAAGCGGCGGGGGCAAATGTTTGCCTGCTGCTGTGCGGGTTGTGGCTGGAACAACGCGGCGTAGCCTGCACGACGCAACGTTTGCGGCAACTTTCAGAGATCGTCGGGCCGTGGGAGGCGACGGTCGTGGAACCGCTTCGAGCGTTGCGCACGCAATGGAAAACCGCTGCCGCTGACGACATCGACCTCGCGGCGTTGCGCGAGCACATCAAGACGTTGGAGTTGCAGGCCGAACGGCATCTGCTGGTGCGACTGGAACGAACAGCCGAGAACTGGCCGCAAGATGAGCTGACCGAACCATCGGCCTGGCTGGAAGGTGTGGCGGCAGGCGCCGCCAACCTGGACCGCGACGCGCTGCAACAGCTGCGCGTCGCGGTGACCGGCGCTTAGGAAGCGCTGGTTGGGTTGGTGCCGGTGCTCGACGATGCTGCCGGCGTTGGCGCGGCGGTTGTGGTCGAGGTGCTGGCGGCTGGCGCAGGCGCGGCGGCCGGAGCTGGGGCCGGTGTAGCAGGCTTGGCGACTGGCGCGGTGGCCGGTTTGGCGGCAGCAGGTTTCGCAGCAGCTGGTTTGGCGGCAGCTGGTTTTTTCACTGCGGGTTTGGCTGCAGGCTTGGCGGCTGGTTTTGCAGCAGTCGTTTTGGCCGCAGGTTTGGCAGCGGCTGGTTTCGCAGCGCTGGCAGTGGCCGGTTTGGCAGCAGCAGTTTTCGCAGCAGGTTTGGCGGCGGCGGTTTTAGCAGCGGGTTTTGCAGCAGCTGGTTTGGCCGGTGCTTTTGCAGCAGCAGGTTTTGCAGCGGTTTTCGCAGCGGCCGGTTTGGCAGCCGACTTGGCAGCAGGTTTCGCTGCGGCAGTTTTGGCAGCTGGTTTCGCAGCAGGTTTAGCGGCTGCGGTTTTTGCTAGTGTCGACTTCGCGGCAGTCGACTTGGCAGCAGTCGATTTCGCAGCGGCGGTTTTTGCAGCAGTGGTTTTTGCAGCAGTGGTTTTCGCCACAGCAGGCTTGGCAGCAGCAGGTTTTGCAGCCGTCGTTTTAGCTGTGGATTTCGCGGCGCTGGCGGCGACGGGTTTCTTCGCTACAGCTTTCGAAGCAGTTTTGGCAGCCGGTTTCGACGCCGCTTTGCTCGATGCTTTGGCAGCCGGTTTGACCACAGTCTTGGACGCCGCTTTTTCAGTCACAGGTTTAGCCGAAGTTTTCTTCGCCGGTGCTGCAGCAGGTTTGGCCGAACGCTGGGACAACGCTTTGCCGACAGCCTCTTGAACGCGACCGATACCCTGGGCCAGTTTCAGGCTTTCCTGAGCATCGCGCTTGAGTTGCAGAATGTAGCTGCGAGTCTCGGACTGACGATCTTTCAACGCATCGAGCAAGTCTTCGAGTTGCTTGACGCCGTCCTTTGCCTTGGCCTGTGCCTTGGCTTTGCCGGCGCTTGCCGCGTCTTGCAATTTGGTACGGGATTTATGCAGTTTTTCTTGCGCTTTGCCGCGCTGTTTTTCCAGTTTGGCGAGCAGTTTTTCAGCATCAGCCAAGGCTTGCGAACAAGCGGTTTCCAAATGTTCGAGCAGGCTGCCCGACAGTTGTTGGAGTAAGTGCAACGGAGTATTTACAGGCTTCTTGGTGGCCGACATGGTTTACCTCCTGGCTGACGTGAGTGCGGCTCATACTAGACTTCTGCTGACGCCGCTGCTAGGTCATGTTGACAGTAAGCATAGCGCTGCGTTGCACGGGATCGAAAATGTTCTGCGTCAGCGCAAAAGCAGTTCACCGTTCGACGCATTCGCACTGGCATAATCCCCCGCATCTGAGGTCGGAGAGTGCCCATGTCGCGTTACCTTTTTTTATCCTTGCTGGTGTGTTTTTCCGCGACCCAAGCGGCGGAAAAAACCGCGGCGAATGATGCTCACGATCTCGCTTACAGCCTCGGCGCCAGCCTCGGTGAACGCTTGCGCCAAGAGGTCCCGGACCTGCAATTGCAGGCGCTGATCGATGGTTTGCAGCAAGCCTATCAAGGCAAGCCGCTGGCATTGAAAGACGCGCAGATCGAACAGATCCTCGCCGAGCACGAAGCGCAAATTGCCGAGCAACCGGCGGTGTCGCAAACCGAAGAAGCGCTGGAAAAAGAGCAGCGTTTTCTCACTCAGGAAAAAGCCCGTCCCGGCGTTCGTCAATTGGACGAGGGGATTTTGCTGACCGAATTGACGCCAGGCACCGGCGCCAACGCTGGGCCAACCGGCAAGGTCCAAGTGCTGTATATCGGTCGCTTGCCCGACGGCACAGTGTTCGACCAGAACAGCCAACCGCAATGGTTCAGCCTCGACAGCGTGATCGCGGGATGGCGCATCGCGCTGCAAAATATGCCGGTCGGCGCGAGGTGGCGGTTGGTGATTCCATCGGCCCAGGCTTATGGCGCCGACGGTGCCGGCGACCTGATCGCGCCGTTCACCCCGCTGGTGTTCGAAGTTGAATTGCGCGGCGCCAGCAGCTGAATCGCGCAAACAAAAAACGGCGCGCATAGCGCACCGTTTGTGGTGTTGCCGGAAAGGGTTCAGGCCTGAACCGGATCCTCTTCCTTGTGAGCGGTGTGCAGCACTTCGATCAGGCAATCTTCCAGTTCGAAGCGTTCGTGCAACAGGCCACCCAGTTCCTTGAATTTTTCTGCGACGCATTTGCCGGCATCGCACAGGTCGTTGAACGCGAGCAGCTTCTCGGTAATGACGTCGATGCGCGGATAAATCGTCTCGGCCAGCTCCAGACCGCGAGTGTCACCAAAGGCCTTGGCTTCACCGGTGAGCTGTTCGTAGATTTCGAAGTGACCCGCCGACACGTAATCGACCAGCACACCGCAAAATTCCTGCAGCGGTTTAGCGTTCTCGCCCAGCGCTTCGGGCTTGGCGCCGAGAGCATCATAGGCCCGAACCAGTTCGTGACGCTCCTGCAACCAGCGGTCGATCAGCAGATGCACTCCACCCCAGCGTTCCTGAGCATTCTGACAACTTTCGAGCATGGTGATCTCTCTTCCCTTGTGGGTCATGTTGCCCTACACCTGTCGCACCCTTGAAGGTCAAGAATCGGCCAGGCAGAGCGTCATCGAGCAACATAATTCCAATGACACGTGCGGGCCAGATTATGCCCGCACGACAATGGCTTCAAGGTACGCAGGAGATAAAGTTCATACAAGTGTTTAATCACCTGCTATGGCCGGGTGCGACGACTCGCCGCTGAGCGGGCGCAGACAGGCGACCCAGACATGGCGCAGCAATTGATAGGCGCCGAGGATGAGCATCGCGACGAAGAACAGCAGGCTCCATTCCGGGATGCTCAGATCGAACAGGGTCCAGGAAATCTCCGCGCAATCGGTATCGCCCTCGAACAGTCGCCGCAACACGCAGGTCCAGGGCATGGAGCCGAACATATTGTCCAGAGTCGGCGAACAGCCCGCGAGTTGCTGCGGATCACTTTGCAGCAGCACTTGGCGCCACGCCGTGACGGTCCCGCCGAGACTGGCGCAAACACCCGCCAGCCAATAGACGAATGAGCCGAAACGGCGCGGCCCGTGAACCGACGCGATCAGGTAGACAATCATCAGTAGCGCGAGGCAGCCCCGCTGCAACAGACACAACCCGCAAGGTTTGAGTCCGACCACGTATTCCAGGTGAAAGGAAACGCCAAGGGCCAATGCAGCCGCGGTGAATGCCATGAAAAACAGTGAGCGTGAGCAGGCCAAAGACATGGCTAATCCGTACCAATAGAGACAGACGGTTACGGTAGAGGAAAGCGCAGCAGGCTTTCAAGACGGCCCGGCACGGACAGTTCACCAGAGGTGTAGGGAATTCCCGACAGGAGCGAGAGGAATCGGCGTAGTCCCTTGTAGGACTAAGCCGATCAGGGACTACAAAGCTCAATATCCAGCCAATTAATCAGCCGATCCAAAGCCCAAAACCGCGCCCGACACACAAGAAACCTGTAGCAGCTGCCGCCCCTGCGCATCACCGCTTCATGTAGCAGCTGCCGAGCCTGCGAGGCTGCGTCCGGCTGCGCAGCAGTCGTGAATTCAGGCACCGCGGTGTTTCAGCAAAATCGCGTGCGCAGGCTTGGCGACTGCTTCGCAGCCGAACGCAGCCTCGCGGGCTCGGCAGCTGCTACAAAGGGCAACGGGCGGTCTTGAGTCAGACCCGAGCCGGGACCGGCAGTGGCGCGGCCAGCAAGCGTTCATCCAACAAACCCAAGCCTTCCTGGAACAACTGATTGCTGCGCTCGGTATCGCCCAGTTGCGCCAGCAACCGCGCCAGTTCGGCGCAAGCTTCCGGATTACGCTGCACGCGCAGGCTGCTTTCCAGATAATCCCGCGCCTTGCCCCACAAACTGCTTTGCAGGCACAAACGGCCCAGCGTCAGCAGCAGGCTCGCATCGCCCGGATGATCCTTGAGCCAGCCTTCAGCCGTTTGCAGTTGCCGCGACGGATCGCTGCCACGCACCAAGCCGTAAAGACGCGCGAGGTGGCTGTCGTAGTTGCGCTTGAGCGCCGTGCGCAGCACTTCTTCGGCCTCGACCTGCGCGCCCAACTGGCGCAATTGCTCGGCGTAGGCCAAAACCAGTTGTGGCTCTTGGCGCTGAGCATTGGTCAGTTGCTG
The DNA here is from genome assembly GCF_002836905.1 of Pseudomonas sp. 43NM1. NCBI lineage: Bacteria > Pseudomonadati > Pseudomonadota > Gammaproteobacteria > Pseudomonadales > Pseudomonadaceae > Pseudomonas > Pseudomonas sp. 43NM1. Next base: position 39,833 of record NZ_MKGS01000140.1, read on the forward strand.
CCAGGCACGGGTCAGCGACTGCAAACCGACGGAACCGTCCTCTTCGCTGTGCGCCGCCAGGCTAAGATTTTCGCCCCACGCGCGACGCTCCAGCTCAGCCAGTTCCGCCGCAGGTAAAACCTTGTCCTTGCGCAGTTCCGGGAGCAAACGAATCACCGCCGACCAGTCGCCGCGCTGCTGATGCAATCGCTGCAACTGACGCAACGTTTGCGCATTGTGCGGATGGCGTTCGTGCATGGTTTGCAGGGTTGCCAGCGCACCCTCGGTGTCACCGCGATCGGTCTGCAACTGTGCGTGACTCAAGGCAATCGCCAATTCGGCTTGAGGTTGGCGCTCCAGAGCGCGCTCGAGCAGGCTGTCGCTCTCGTCGTAATGACCCAATTCATTGGCCGCGCGCGCTGCGCCGAGGTAGTACAGCAGCGGTTGACGCTCGGCTTCGGCGGCACGATGCAGGTGACGCTGAGCACTCGCCCAACGACCCTCGGCGAGGTCCATCTGCCCATGTTCGATCGCCACTTGCACCCGGCGGCTGCGGTTGCGCCGCGACCATGGATTGACCACGCCACCCGAGGTCGTCACCAGTCCGATCAACACCTTGATGCCCCAGACCACCAGCCACAGCACCGCGACCAATGCCAGGGTCGCCCACAGGCTCGATTCGAAGCGAAAGCTCTTGTAGGCGATCAGCACGTAACCGGAGTGCTCGGCAATCGCCAGCCCCAGCGCCGCAGCGGCCGCGATCACCAGAAACAGGATCACATAAAGGCGTTTCATGGCGTCGCCTCCTGCGCGGCGCTCGCGTCAGGTTTGGCCAGCGGTTTGATCGATTCCTCGGCGTTGACATTGCGCCGCTCCAGATAACCCTGAACTGCGCTGAGCGTGCCCGCCAAGTCTGGCGTGACCACGGTGACCGGCTCTTTGCTCAACTCGCCAACCTGCTCAAGCATGACTTTGCTTTGCGGGTTATCCGGATTGAAATTGCCCTTGAGCACATCGCGCGCCTCGGCCAGCGCCTGGGTATACACCGGCGCCTGACCATTGAGCGCGGCCCACTGCGCCTGCTCCAGCGCCAGGCTCAGGGCCAGACGCACCTGGCTCAGACTCTGCCCGGCCAGCAGCGGACGGACATTTTTGTCAGCGTTGAAATCGATGCGAATGTAATGCGAAATCTGATCCCACCACTGCGCCCAACGACTCGAACCATCCGCATCGGCGGTCAGGCCCAGCAGCGATTCGCCACGGTCCTTGTACTCCGGCGCGAGCTCGGTGAGGTTGATCACTTGATCGCGCAGGGCACCCAATCGCAGAAACAGCCCGGTGCGGTCCGGTTGCTCGGTGCTGCGCAACGCCACCAGGGTTTTCGCCACTTGCTCGCGAGCGGCAAAGGAACCTGGATCGTTCTGTTCACGGAGGATTTCGTCCGCGCCCTGCACCAGCGCCTGAGCGCTGCTGATGTCCTGCAACGCGGACAGACGCAGGCTGGCCAGACGCAACAAATGCTCGGCCTCGGCCAGACGCCAATCCTTGCGGCTGGCGCCGAGGACGGTTTCCAGGCGTTGATTCAAGCGCTGCTGATCGCCCTGCAGTTGCGTCACCAGACGGCTGCGCGCATCCAGTTCTTCAGCGGCGGGTAGTTGCTCGAGGCGCGAGGTCAGGCGCTGGTCATTGAGCTTGAGGCTTTGCGCCGTATCGTTCAGCGCCTGGACCTGGCTGAGCTGCTGTTGATTATTGGCTTGCAGGTGACGCACCTGCCAGACTCCCCAACCGCCCACGGCGACCCCGGCGGCGCCCAGCAACAGGGCGACGATGGCCAGTCCATTGCCTCGACGCTGCACGGCAGCAGGCGGGCCAGTTTCAACTGGCGGTTCAACCGGCTTGTTCAGCACGGGTTGCACATCATCTTTAGGCAAGGCTGTTTCGCTCACGTATCCATCCTTTGCATTAGAGAACGGGTACGGGTTGCTCCCGTAACGCCGTCAGCAAAGCCGTGGCATTCGCGCCACGACAATCCACAACTGTTTGGGCCCCGGCGGCACGTGCCAGCTCGGCGACCCTTGGGCTTGGAACAAACAACGGCAACTGCGCCAATTGCGGCCAGGCATCGCCCGCCAATTGATGCAGGTGCTCAAAACCCTGTCCACTGCTGACCACCAGCCCGTTCAAGCGTTCCGCTTCGATACGCGCGGGCAGCTCGGCCGGCGCATAGTGCGGCAAGCAGCGGCGGTACAACTCCAGATACTCGACACTAGCACCAAGCTCACGCAAACGCTCAGCGAGCAACTCGCGCCCGCCCTCCCCGCGCATGATCAACACGCGCGGATCAGGCCGGGCAACAGCCTCGCGCAATGGCGCCAGTTCAAGCAAGGCTTCACTGTCATCGCCCTGCGCCGGGCAGCTCACATCGAGGCCGAAATCTTCAAGAATTTGCGCAGTCGCGGCGCCCACAGTGAACCATTTCGACGACGGTGGCTGCGGCCATTGCTGCTTGAGCAGATCGATGCCGATCCGCGCGGCAGGCTTGCTGACCACGATCACCGCACAAAAGCGCTCCAGCTCGCCGATCACCGCGCGCATTGTGTCAGAGGCGGCCAGCGGCTCGATCTCCAAAAGCGGCAGGCAAGTGCTGAAAACCCCCTGTTCGGCCAACACGCTGCACAGCGCCGCCGACTCATCGGCGGGGCGCGTCAGCAGCAGGCGCCAGCCGCTCACTCGTGACCTGCCTCGCCGTAAACCGCGTTGAGAATGTCGCCGGCGCCTTGGTTGAGCAGGTCTTCGGCAACCTGCACACCCAGCGATTCGGCAGAGCCGCGCGGCGCACGGGCCTCGGCGCTGAGCAGCAGGCCGCCGCTCGGATCACCGACCAGACCACGCAACCAGATTTGCTCGCCTTCGAGCACGGCGTAGCAGGCGATCGGTACTTGGCAGCCGCCATTCAGGTGTTTGTTCAGGGCGCGTTCGGCGATGACTCGGGTGGCAGTGTCGTGGTGATGCAGCGGCGCCAGCAAGGCGTGGATTCGCGTGTCGGCACTGCGACATTCGATGCCCACCGCGCCTTGGCCACCGGCCGGCAGGCTGTCGTCGACGCTGATCGCCGAGGTGATGCGGTCTTCGAAGCCGAGACGGATCAAACCGGCGGCGGCGAGGATAATCGCGTCGTACTCGCCGGCATCCAGCTTGGCCAGGCGAGTATTGACGTTGCCGCGCAGGAAGCGGATTTCCAGGTCTGGCCGACGTGTCAGCAACTGGGCCTGACGGCGCAGGCTCGACGTCCCGACGATGCTGCCTTCAGGCAGTTCTTCGAGGCTGGCGTAAGTGTTGGAAACGAAGGCGTCGCGCGGGTCTTCGCGTTCGCAGATGCAGAACAGACCGAGGCCTTCAGGGAAGTCCATCGGCACGTCTTTCATCGAGTGCACGGCGATGTCGGCTTCGTTTTCGAGCAGCGCGGTTTCCAGTTCCTTGACGAACAGGCCCTTGCCGCCGATTTTCGACAGTGGCGAGTCGAGCAGCTTGTCGCCGCGACTGACCATGGGCACCAGCGTCACCGACAGGCCGGGATGGGCTTGTTCGAGGCGAGTTTTGACGTATTCGGCCTGCCAGAGGGCCAGCGCACTTTTACGGGTGGCGATGCGGATTTCGCGAGAGGACATGGATCAATCCGTACTGAATAGATACGGCGGATAATAACAGCTCAGCCAAATCCACTTTGACTTGTATCAGGAACTGCGCGGCCTCCCTGGCCCTCAACGTCCGGCAATCTTGTGTGAAATCCGCCTGAGACTGGCGGATTAAAGCTGTTGCATCATTTTGCGCACACCGGCCACATGACGACGGCTGACGATCAACGCATCGCCGTTCAGGCCTTTGAGGAACAACTGAAAATGCCCCAGTGGCGTGCGCTGCAGGCGTTCGATGCGCTCGCGGGCGACCAGCGCGTTGCGGTGGATGCGCACGAAGCGGTCGCCGAATTCGTCTTCAAGCGCCTTCAGCGGTTCATCCAGCAGCACTTCGCCGCCCTCGTGGCGCAAGGTCACGTATTTGTGGTCGGCAATGAAGTAAACCACCTGACCCAGCGGGATCAGCTCGATGCCTTTGCGGGTCCGCGCACTGATGTGGCTGCGTGGGCCGCTACCGGTTTCGGCGGCGGGACGCGTGAGGGCAGCAAGTTGCACGCGGTTAGGGCGCTCGGCCTTCTTCAAGGCTTCGAGCAACGCCTCGGCGCGCACCGGTTTGACCAGGTAAACCACGCCGCTGGCTTGCATCGCCTCTTCGGCAAAATCGTCAGGGCCGGTGCAAAAAACCACGGCTGGCGGGGTTTCGCGTTCGCACAATCGGGCAGCCACTTGCAGGCCGTCGAGGCCCGGCATGCGGATATCGAGCAGCACGATATCCGGTCTATGGCTGTCGATCAGCGCCAACGCCTCTTCGCCGTTCGTGGCTCCGGGCTCCATGACACTGTATCCCTCGAGTTCACCGACCATTCGGCTCAGGCGCTCGCGGGCTAGGGGTTCGTCATCAACGATCAGGACATTCATATTGCGCTGGATTCCTGCGTGAGTCTCGCACAAGGATAGCGTAGACAGGTGAAGTGACATCCGTCACCGCGATCCACGCTAAGACTGGCGCGAGGGCTAAAAAGTGCCGCGAGACCGGCGGCTAAATTTTCCACTGCCGGGCGTTTGGCGGCCCAGGCTCGCGCTGGCAAGGCACTGCCGCAAGAGCTGGCCGAGGCATTGCGGTTAAACCTGGCCGAGGCATCGCCGTAGGGTTTGCTGATACACACCATGAACACCCCCCTTTTTTTATAGGCAGCGCCAGCGCACAGAAGTGCGCTGTTCCTACTGTCCAACTGTAGACGGTTGCCGGCGCGATATTGCTCAATTGAAAAATATCGTTGCGCATTAACCGCCGGCGTTGCCCGAGTATGGCCCCGCACATGAGAAAAAAACGTCGCGACCAGCGTCAACGACAGGATTGGCAACCCTGTTATTATCCGCCCCAGCGTAAAACGCCAACTTTCTTCAAGCCGATACGAGCGAATTCATGAGCACTGACAAGACCAATCAGTCCTGGGGCGGCCGCTTCAGTGAACCCGTCGACGCCTTCGTCGCCCGCTTCACCGCCTCCGTCACTTTCGACCAGCGCCTGTATCGCCACGACATCATGGGCTCGATCGCCCACGCCACTATGCTGGCCAAGGTCGGCGTGCTGACCGATGCCGAACGCGACAGCATCAGCGACGGCCTGAAAACCATTCAGGGCGAAATCGAAGCCGGCCAGTTCGACTGGCGCATCGACCTCGAAGACGTGCACATGAACATCGAGGCGCGCCTGACCGATCGCATCGGCGTGACCGGCAAAAAACTCCACACCGGGCGCAGCCGTAACGACCAGGTCGCCACCGACATTCGCCTGTGGCTGCGTGACGAGATTGACCTGATCCTCGCCGAAATCACCCGCCTGCAAAAAGGCTTGCTGGAACAGGCCGAGCGCGAGGCTGGCAGCATCATGCCCGGCTTCACTCACCTGCAAACCGCGCAACCGGTGACCTTCGGCCATCACATGCTGGCCTGGTTCGAAATGCTCAGCCGCGACTACGAGCGCCTGGTCGATTGCCGCAAGCGCACCAACCGCATGCCACTGGGCAGCGCCGCGCTGGCCGGCACTACCTACCCGATCGACCGCGAATACACCGCGCAACTGCTGGGCTTCGACGCCGTCGGCGGCAACTCGCTGGATAACGTCTCGGATCGTGACTTTGCTATCGAGTTCTGCTCGGCCGCGAGCATCGCGATGATGCACTTGTCGCGCTTCTCCGAAGAGCTGGTGCTGTGGACCAGCGCGCAATTCCAGTTCATCGATCTGCCGGACCGTTTCTGCACCGGCAGCTCGATCATGCCGCAAAAGAAAAACCCCGATGTGCCAGAGCTGGTGCGCGGCAAGACCGGTCGCGTGTTCGGCGCGTTGATGGGCCTGCTGACCTTGATGAAGGGCCAGCCATTGGCCTACAACAAGGACAATCAGGAAGACAAGGAACCGCTGTTCGACGCCGCCGACACGTTGCGCGACTCGCTGCGCGCGTTTGCCGACATGATCCCGGCGATCAAACCCAAGCACGCGATGATGCGCGAAGCGGCGTTGCGTGGTTTCTCCACCGCCACCGACCTCGCCGACTATCTGGTGCGCCGTGGTCTGCCGTTCCGTGATTGCCACGAGATCGTCGGCCACGCGGTGAAGTACGGCGTGGAAAGCGGCAAGGACCTGGCGGAAATGAGCCTGGAAGAGCTGCGCAAATTCAGCGATCAGATCGATCAGGACGTGTTTGCGGTGCTGACGCTGGAAGGCTCGGTGAATGCCCGTGACCACATCGGCGGGACTGCGCCGGCGCAGGTCAAGCAGGCTGTGGCGCGCGGTCAGGCGTTGCTCGCCAGCCGTTAAAGGCTTCGCGGGCAAGCCTCGCTCCTACAGGACTGCGTTGATATTTAAATCAACACGAATCTGTGGGAGCAAGGCTTGCCCGCGATGACATTCGCAGGAGCGCTACAAATCCTTATTTCTTGGCCGCAATCATCGCCATAAACCCTGGCATGGCCGCGTCCTTGTCCGCCGCAATCCGCTGCACATGCGGATTCTGCTCCAGCCGTTCCAGCAACGCCTTCGCCGCCGGCATCTCGGCCAACAGATCAATCCCGAACAGCTTCTGCCCCACCGCACAGGCCAGCGGCACGCTGTAGAGAAAGTACAGATCGGCAATGCTCAGCCGGTCGCCCGCCACATACGGGGCGAATTTGCCGTGCCTGCCCAACGACGCAAAACCCAGCAGCAACTCGGATTTGCTCTTGTCCTTGATCGCGTCCGGCACTGGCGAGCCGAAGAATGCTTCGCCATAACAGGCGCGGCCCGGCAGTTCGATGTACAGCTCGATTTCCTTGGCCAGCGCCAGCGTTTGCGCGCGCTCGAAGGGATCGCTGGGCAGCAGCGGCGTGCCTGTCTGGCTGTGTTCGAGGTATTCGAGGATCACGCTGGTTTCGTTGACAAAACCCTGATCGACGCCGAGCACCGGTACTTTGCCGCGCGGGCTGATGGCTAGCGCCTCCGCGGTGGCTGCCGGGTAAAACAGCACTTCTTCGAACGGCAGTCCCTTCTCCAGCAGCGCCAGTTTGACCATGTTGTAGTAGTTGCTGACGGAAAATCCATAAAGCTTGAGCATCACGAAGCCTCCAGGCCGTGCGGGGTGGGCAGTGCGTGTTTATAGATGGCCGGGGCGTTTCTTGCCAGCAGCATCACGGCGCTGAATGCAGGTAAACTGCGCGCCTTACCTTGAGGAGCCTGCCATGAGCGAGCCGACTGACATCGATAGCGACGAAGAAGAATTCGCCGAGAACACGCTGATCGAAGCGATTGAAAACCAGATCGAAAGCGACAACCCGCCAGCGGCCAAAGCGACCTTCAACAAGCTGACTCTGGTGGGTTACGAGCGCGAAGAAATCCTCAGCCTGATGGCCCACGTATTGGCAGTGGAAATCGACGCGATCCTCGAAGAAGACCGCGCGTTCAATACCGAATGGTACGAAACAGCCCTGCGCGCGCTGCCAGAATTGCCGCCAGAGAAGAACTAAACACGCCCCGCCCCCTGTAGGAGCGAGGCTTGCCCGCGAAGGCGTCCTCGATAACGCCAAAAGCTTCGCGGGCAAGCCTCGCTCCTACAAGTAACATCTGCGCCGTTCTTCCAGACCCTGTCTACACTGGTACGCACCCCGCTGCCGGGGATTGCTTCCCAAGGCGAAAAAACCCTGATGCAAGCACTGGACATGCCGCACGAGTGGGCTCACCTTAGGGGCGCTGTCGTCCAATTCCTAGAAAGTCTGGAGTCCTTATGTCGCTTACCCCTGAGTTGGTTGCCGAACTGGAAGTCCTTGCCCTCTTCAACCTGGACAGTTCCCAGGAAGGTTTGAAAATTCATCAGACCGCTGCCCCGAAACACATTGCCGCCGCCAAACGCCTGCATGAAAAAGAACTGATCGACCAGCCCGACGGCGGTTACCTGACCAGCCTGGGTCGTGACGCTGCGCAAAATGTGCAAACCGTCCTGACCATTCTGAGCGTCGAAGAAACAGCCTGAGCCTCAGCGTTTCGCCCACGGAAACCCCTGCTAAGGGATTTCCGCGGGCCAACTGATGCCGCTCGCTGGAAATCTGGCGTCAAAAATCAAATTCAGCTTAAAACTCCCGGGGCCGAGGCGCTAAACTGCCCCTCATCCGCAGACCCCACGTCCGAGCTTCGCGAGCCGGTTTGAGCTGACATGACCCGCACCCATGAAATCCGCCCCGATCTGGACGAGGGAATCGACCGCAAGGTTCTCAGCCAGCTGCGCGCACGTTTTCTCAAACTCAATGAAGGCCGCCTGGCCCGGGCGATGGAAGGGTTGTCGACGCGCCAACAAGCGGTTCTGACCCTGCTGCCACTGTTTTTCCACGTCAATCACCCGCTGCTGCCGGGTTATGTGTCCGGCAGCACGCCGGCCGGGCTGTCGAATTACGAGCCTGACGCCAACACCCTCACCGAAGCCCAACGCCTGACCCGCTCGTTTTCCTACAAGCCGCGCCACGGCAGCAATCCGCCGCGACCGATTCTCGGACTGTTCCTGATGGGCAGCCTCGGCACCCTCGCGCAGGCGGACCAGAGCGACATGGACGTGTGGGTGTGCCACGGCCCGGACCTGAACGAAAGCGAACTCTCCGAGCTGCGCAAAAAATGTCAGTTGCTCGAAGTCTGGGCCGCCAGTCAGGGCGCCGAGGCGCACTTCTTTCTGATTGACCCGAGCCGATTTGTTCGCGGTGAACGCGATACGCAATTGAGCTCGGAAGACTGCGGCACCACTCAGCACTATCTGCTGCTCGATGAGTTCTATCGCACCGCAATCTGGCTCGCCGGGCGCACGCCGATCTGGTGGCTGGTGCCGGTCTACGAAGAGGCGAGCTACAGCGAGTACACCCACACGCTGGTGTCCAAACGTTTTATCCGCGCCGACGAAACCCTCGACCTGGGCAATCTGGCGCACATTCCGCCGGGAGAATTCATCGGCGCCGGGCTCTGGCAGTTGTTCAAGGGCATCGAATCGCCGTACAAATCCGTGCTCAAACTGCTGCTGATCGAGGTCTACGCCAGCGAACATCCGCAGGTCCAATGCCTGAGCCTGCGCTTCAAACAAGCGGTGTTTGCCAACCAGCTCGACCTCGACGAGCTGGACCCGTACATCGTGGTTTACCGGCGCATCGAGGAATACCTGACTGCGCGTAACGAACCCGAGCGCCTCGAAGTCGTGCGCCGCGCGCTGTACCTGAAGGTCAATCGCAAACTCACCGCCGGCAACAGCCGCACGCAGAGCTGGCAGCGTTCATTACTCGAACGCCTGGCCAGCGAATGGCAGTGGGACCAGCGGCACCTGGCGTTGCTAGATAGCCGCAGCCAGTGGAAAGTCCGTCAGGTCGGCAGCGAACGCCGGGCGCTGGTCAGCGAACTGAATTACAGCTACCGCTTCCTGACCCAATTCGCCCGCACCGAACAAACCGTCAGCCTGATCAATAAACGCGACCTCAACGTGCTCGGTCGGCGCCTGTACGCGGCGTTCGAGCGCAAGGCCGACAAGGTCGAATTCATCAACCCGGGCATCGCCCCGGATTTGGCCGAAGACACCTTGACGCTGGTGCAAGCGCCGAACAAGAAAGAACCGGGCCAGACGCAATGGGGTTTGTACAACGGCAGCCTGACCGCGCATGAGTGGGAGCATTTTGCGCCGATCAAACGCAGCCGCGAATTGCTCGAACTGCTGACCTGGTGCCACCGCAACGGCGTGATCGACAGCAGCACCCGCCTGGCGCTGCACCCCGGCACCAGCGATTTGAGCGAATTCGAACTGTTCAACCTGCTCGGCAGCCTGCAACAAACCATCGCCCTGCCCCTTACCAGCGTCGCCGAAGACGCGCTGTTGCGCCCCAGCGTGCCGAGCGAAGTGCTGATTCTGGTGAACGTCGGCGTCGATCCGCTCAAGCACCATCGCGACCTCAACATCCTGATGACCACCGAACGCACCGACTCGCTGAGCTACGCCGGCGTGCGCGAAAATCTGGTGCTGACGCTCGATCAAGTCACCCTCAATAGCTGGAACGAAGTGCTGGTCAGCCGCTACGACGGCGCCCATGCGCTGCTCGATTGCGTCCGCGATCACCTCAACAATTTGCCGAAAAGTCCGTTGCAGCAACGCTCGCAGGTGCGTTTACAGGTGCGCTGCTTCTGCCACAACCGCGCGCAATTCATCGCCCGCCGCGTCGAGGAAATCCTCGATACCGCGCAGAACCTGCTACTGAGCAAACTCAATCATCGCTATCTGATTCAGGTCCAGCAGCATTACCACGTGCTCGAATTGATCCCCGGCCAGGTCAACCACATTGCCCTCGCCACCCTGCCGGCGCTGTTCGATTACCTTGGCGAAGAACTGGCGAGCTACAGCCCGCTGCACCTCGACCCGATGGCCCTCGAAGAACAGGACATCGCGTTGCTGCTGCCGATGGGCCAACCCGAATGCATCCAGGTGTTCTACCGGATCACCGAGCAACAGGCCGATTTGTACGTGCTGGATGAATTCAACGCGCTGTGGCAACAACGCCTGCCGTACCACGATGAACAAAGCCTGTTGGTGCCGCTGCAACGCTTCCTGCAATCGATCCTCTATCGCCGCGAAGCCCTGCTGCCGATGGACGCCGCCCAGCCGTCGAGCCTCGACACTTTGTATTACCAGTTATTGCCATCCGGCCCCGGCCGCGCCCGCCGAGTCGAACCGCGCCCCGCGCCGCAAACCCAGGCCGACAAGGCGTTCTACGACGTCCAGGCAATCATCGGCAAAGCCGCACCGGGACAGGTGCAGGTGACGTTGTATTGCAATCAGCGGGAGTTTTCGGAACTGGAGTATGGCGATCAGCTGTTTACCGTGGTCGCCCGGGAAATCATCGAACAACGCCGCGAAACAGAACGTTACCGCTGCTACATCACCGACCTCGACCTGTCGGGGCTGCTCGGTGATGGGCAGAGTTCGAGCAATTTGTATCTACGCTACAAGGCCGACCTGGAGCGCGCCCTGAACGAGGCACTCGAGCAGGTCTGAACGCTTACTCCGGAAAGTCGCCGCCATTGGCAGGCTGCGATTCAACTTCCAGCAGGGTGAGCTTCAACGTCTTGCCACCCGGTGCTGGCCAGTCAATGTGCTGGCCGACTTTCAGCCCGAGCAACGCACTGCCGACCGGCGCCAGAATGGAAATCTTGCCTTCGTCGGCATTGGCATCCTTGGGATAAACCAGAGTCAGGTGGTAATCCTTGCCACTGCCTTCTTCGCGGCAGTGCACACGGGAATTCATGGTCACGACATCCGCGGGCACTTCATCGTGACCGACCAGAGTATCGGCGCGATCCAACTCGGTTTGCAGCGCGATAACGCCCGGCAGCGTGTCATCCAGGCTGTCAATCAGGCGCTCCAGACGTTGCACGTCCAGACGGGTAAGGGTGATGGAAGGTACAGTCATGATCCAGGCAGACTCCTTTCTTCTGCACAAAAAAAGCAAAACCCCGCCAGAAAAAGGCGGGGTTTTCACGAGCCTCGATGAGTTGAGGCGTTCCCGGACACTATCACAGCACAATAAATAAACAAGTGAGGGCAAGGGGCGCATTAGCCGTGTGGGGGTAAACCCTGTGGCGAGGGGGCTAGCCCCCGTTCGGCTGCGAAGCAGTCGTGAGCTTTTAAGCCCGCTTCGCGACCCAGCGGGGTGGTGCGGCATTCCGAAAAGCCCCCTCGCCACAAAAGCTCTTATGCCAGGGCTTTGCGGTCAGCCGCCTGGGCGCAGATCACCCGACGACGATCGTCGTCGGCCGAGCGCCATTCGCGGATGTCTTCGACATGGCGAAAACACCCTTGGCAAACCTTCTGTTCATCGAGCCGGCACACGCCGCTGCAAGGCGAAGGCACCGCCGGGCTGATGTTGCTGTAGAGCGGCTTGGGCGGACGAAGCGGTGCAGGCTGAGTCACGGTTTCACAGACCTTCGAAATCGAGTTTCACGCCCGCCTGCTGCTCGACGATGCGCTCAAGCATCTCGCCCAACTGCTCCTCACTCTTGTCACACATCCAGCGCTCACTCTCCTCGTCATAATCGAAGTGAAAACCACCAGACACCGCCGCCAGCCACAACTGCCGCAACGGCTCCTGCCGACTGAAAATCAACTGACTGCCATTCTCGAACTTCACCGTCAGCACACCGGCCGAACTCTCCAGATCAATATCCAGATCACTCTCATCGAAAATATCCTCCAACGACTGCTGGGTGGCATCGACCAGATCGTGGAAACGGGCTTCGGTCAAACTCATTGCAGGAACCTCAAAAAGTGTCTGATCACGCTCAAGCGCCGCAAGATACGGGCGAGCCCCAGTGAATGCAAAGGATAACGACCAAGGGCAACCACGAAACCTGTGGCAGCGAGCCTGCTCGCGATGAAGCCATCATATTCAACATCAATGGTGCCTGACACTACGCCATCGCGAGCAAGCTTGCTCCCACAGGGATTGCACTTGGCTGACCTGCATTGTCACAAGGCCCGCCGGACGGGAGCGGCGTTACATAGGCAAGCTGCCGGGTGGCCGGTATACTCCGGCGCAATTAACGCATTTTCAAGGATTTCGCCATGAAGCGCCTGATCTCTTCCCTTGCTGCGCTCGTCGCGGTTGCTTGCCTTGTGTCGGCCTGTGGTCAAAAAGGCCCGCTGTACCTGCCAGATGACGACCAGGACCCTGTCGAACAGGCCAAATCGTCGCAAAAACAGCCTGCTTCCAAAGCACACAAGCACGACGTCTACCAATAATAAGGGAACGCCATGGACGCTTTTAACTACCGTGACGGTGAGCTGTTCGCGGAAGGCGTGGCCCTGTCCGCCATCGCCGAACGCTTTGGCACGCCGACTTACGTCTACTCGCGCGCCCACATCCAAGCCCAGTACCTGGCCTATGCCGACGCGCTGGCCGGCGTGCCGCACCTGGTGTGTTTTGCGGTCAAGGCCAACTCCAACCTTGGCGTGCTGAATGTCCTGGCCCGCCTCGGCGCCGGCTTCGACATCGTCTCGCGTGGTGAACTGGAACGCGTCCTGGCGGCTGGCGGCAGCGCCGACAAAATCGTTTTCTCCGGCGTCGGCAAGTCCCGCGACGACATGCGCCGCGCCCTCGAAGTCGGCGTGCACTGCTTCAACGTCGAATCCACCGACGAGCTCGAACGCCTGCAAGTGGTCGCCGCCGAACTCGGCGTTCGCGCGCCGATCTCGCTGCGCGTCAACCCGGACGTCGATGCCGGCACCCACCCGTACATTTCCACCGGTCTCAAAGAGAACAAGTTCGGCATCGCCATTGCCGACGCCGAAGACGTGTACATCCGCGCCGCGCAACTGCCGAACCTGGAAGTGCTGGGCGTCGATTGCCACATTGGCTCGCAACTGACCACCCTGCCACCGTTCCTCGATGCGCTCGATCGCCTGCTCGGCTTGATCGATCGTCTTGGCGAATGCGGCATTTACCTGCGCCACATCGACCTCGGTGGCGGCGTCGGCGTGCGTTATCGCGATGAAGAGCCGCCGCTGGTGGCCGACTACATCAAAGCCGTGCGCGAGCGCTGCGACGGTCGCGACCTGACGCTGCTGTTCGAACCGGGCCGCTTCATCGTCGCCAATGCCGGCGTGCTGCTGACCCAGGTCGAGTACCTCAAGCACACCGAATACAAAGACTTCGCCATCGTCGATGCGGCCATGAACGACCTGATCCGCCCGGCGCTGTACCAGGCCTGGATGGACGTCACGCCAGTGCGCCCGCGCGACAGCGCCGCGCGCCCATACGACATCGTCGGGCCGATCTGCGAAACCGGCGACTTCCTCGCCAAGGAACGCGAGTTGGCGCTGGAAGAAGGCGATCTGCTGGCGATTCATTCGGCCGGCGCCTACGGGTTTGTCATGAGCTCCAACTACAACACGCGCGGGCGTACCGCCGAGGTGTTGGTGGACGGTGATCAGGCATTTGAAGTGCGTCGCCGTGAGACGGTAGCCGAGTTGTTCGCTGGCGAAAGCCTGCTGCCGGAGTAAAACCATGCTGCTGCGTTTTACCAAGATGCACGGCCTGGGCAATGACTTCATGGTCCTCGACCTGGTCAGCCAGCACGCGCACATTTTGCCCAAGCACGCCAAGCAATGGGGCGATCGGCACACCGGCATCGGTTTTGACCAGTTGCTGCTCGTCGAAGCACCGAGCAACCCGGACGTGGATTTCCGTTACCGGATCTTCAACTCCGACGGTTCCGAAGTGGAGCAGTGCGGCAACGGTGCGCGCTGCTTCGCGCGCTTCGTGCTCGATAAGCGCCTGACCGCAAAACGGCAGATCCGCGTCGAGACCAAAAGCGGCATTATCGAACTGGATATCCGCAGCGACGGCCAGATCAGTGTCGACATGGGCGCACCGCGCCTGGTGCCGGCCGATATCCCGTTCGAAGCCGAAAGCCAGGCCTTGAGCTATCAGCTCGAAGTCGACGGCAACGTGGTCGAACTGGCTGCCGTGTCGATGGGCAACCCGCACGCGGTCTTGCGGGTCAGCGACATCAACAACGCGCCAGTGCATGAACTGGGGCGCAAAATCGAACACCATCCGCGCTTCCCGGCGCGGGTCAATGTCGGTTTCCTCCAGGTCATCGACCGCAACCGTGCGCAGTTGCGCGTGTGGGAACGCGGGGCCGGGGAAACCCAGGCCTGCGGCACCGGCGCCTGCGCTGCAGCAGTGGCTGCGATCAGCCAGGGGTGGATGGATTCGCCGCTTTTGATCGACCTGCCCGGCGGGCGTCTGTCCATTGAATGGGCAGGCCCAGGCCACCCGGTCGTGATGACCGGGCCGGCAGTGCGTGTATACGAAGGACAAGTACGTCTTTGAGAGAGCCAAATCCATGAAAGATAAGCCCCAGGTTCCCGCCCGACAGCCCGACGAATCCTCTTCCGAAAGCCTTGAGGCGGCGGCGATTGCCGCGTACCTGGAGGCTCATCCGGATTTCTTCGTCGAGCACGAAGAACTGCTCCCGGCGTTGCGCATTCCCCACCAGCGCGGCGACACCGTGTCGCTGGTGGAACGCCAGATGACCATCCTGCGCGACCGCAATATCGAGCTGCGCCATCGTCTTTCGCACCTGATGGACGTTGCGCGCGACAACGACCGCCTCTTCGACAAAACCCGACGCCTGATCCTTTCGCTGATGGACGCCGCCAGCCTCGAAGACGTGGTCATCAGCGTCGAAGACAGCTTGCGCCAGGACTTCCAGGTGCCTTTTGTCAGCCTGATTCTGCTCGGCGACAACCCGATGCCGGTCGGCCGCTGGGTCACCCACGCCGAAGCGCAAACCGCGATCGGCGGGCTGCTCTCGGAAGACAAAAGCGTCAGCGGCAGCCTGCGCGAGCATGAGCTGGACTTTTTGTTCGGCGAAGAACAGCGCAAGCAGATCGGTTCGACCGCCGTCGTCGCGATCAGCCATCAAGGCATCCACGGCATCCTGGCCATAGCCAGCCGCGATCCGCAGCACTACAAAAGCTCGGTCGGCACGCTGTTTTTGAGCTACATCGCCGAAGTCATGGGCCGCGTGCTGCCACGGGTCAACAACTCGCTACGCTCGGTACGCTGATCGTGGAACGACAACTGGACGCTTACTGCGAACACTTGCGCAGTGAGCGGCAGGTGTCGCCGCACACGCTTTACGCCTACCGCCGCGACCTCGATAAAGTGCTCAGCTGGTGCAGTAAACAGAACATCGACAGCTGGGCCGCGCTGGACATCCAACGCCTGCGCAGCCTGATCGCGCGCCTGCATTCCCAAGGGCAATCGTCCCGTAGCCTGGCGCGGTTGTTGTCGGCGGTGCGCGGGCTCTATCACTATCTGAACCGCGAAGGCCTGTGCGATCACGACCCGGCCAATGGCCTGGCGCCGCCGAAAGGTGAACGGCGCTTGCCGAAAACCCTCGACACTGACCGCGCGCTGCAACTGCTGGAAGGCGCGGTCGAGGATGACTTTTTGGCCCGTCGCGATCAGGCAATCATGGAATTGTTCTATTCCTCGGGATTGCGCCTTTCCGAGCTGACCGGGCTTAATCTGGATCAGCTGGACTTGGCCGATGGCATGGTTCAAGTGCTCGGCAAGGGCAGCAAAACGCGTTTGTTGCCGGTCGGTAAAAAGGCCCGCGAAGCATTGGAACTGTGGTTGCCGCTGCGGGCGCTGACCAACCCGGCGGACGACGCGGTGTTTGTCAGCCAGCAGGGCCGGCGCCTCGGCCCACGGGCGATTCAGGTGCGGGTCAAGGCGGCCGGCGAACGTGAACTGGGGCAAAATCTGCACCCGCACATGTTGCGACATTCCTTCGCCAGCCACTTGCTGGAATCCTCGCAAGACCTGCGCGCCGTCCAGGAATTGCTCGGTCACTCGGACATCAAAACCACGCAGATTTATACCCACCTGGACTTCCAGCATCTGGCGACGGTCTACGACAGTGCCCATCCACGGGCCAAACGAATCAAGGGCGATGAGTCATGACAATCCAGTTGATCACCTTCGACCTCGACGACACTTTGTGGGACACCGCCCCGGTGATCGTCAGCGCCGAAGCCATTCTGCGTGAATGGCTAACCGAGCACGCACCGCACCTCGGCGCGGTGCCGGTCGAGCATTTGTGGGCGATTCGTGAGCGCGTGTTGAGCAATGAGCCGGGCCTGAAACACCGCATCAGCGCCCTGCGCCGCCGCGTGCTGTTTCATGCCATGGAAGATGCCGGTTACGCCCACGACGAGGCGTCGACATTGGCCGACAAGGGTTTCGAAGTGTTTCTGCATGCGCGGCACCAGATTGAAGTGTTCCCCGAAGTGGAGCCGACGCTGGAGATTCTGGCCAACCATTACGCCCTCGGCGTGGTCACCAACGGCAACGCCGACGTGCGCCGATTGGGGCTGGCGGATTACTTCAAATTCGCGCTGTGCGCCGAAGACATCGGCATCGCCAAGCCGGATGCGCGCCTGTTTCATGAGGCATTGCAACGTGGCGGTGCGGTGGCCGAAACCGCGGTGCACATCGGCGATCATCCCGGCGACGACATCGCCGGCGCCCAACAGGCAGGGTTGCGCGCAATCTGGTTCAACCCGACCGGCAAGCCATGGGAAGCGGACCGCTTGCCCGACGCCGAAATCCGCCGCCTCAGTGATTTGCCAGCGCTGCTGGCACGCTGGAACGCAGCTTCGGCCTGACCACAAAACCTGTGGGAGCAGAGCTTGCTCGCGATAGCGGTGGGTCTGCCAACATCAATTCTGAATGTTAAGCCCCCATCGCGAGCAGGCTCACTCCTACAGGTGATCTGCGTCGGGCACAGATTTCGTGCCCACCGCGATCAATTGTGGGAGCGAGCTAGCTCGCGATAGCGGTGGGTCAGCCAACATCAATTCTGAATGTTAGGCCCCCATCGCGAGCAGGCTCACTCCTACAGGGGATCTGCTTCAGACGCAGATTTCGCGCCCGCCGCGATCAATTGTAGGAGTGAGCCTGCTCGCGATAGCGGCAGGTCAGCCAACACAGATATCAGCTGACCTAACGCTATCGCGAGCAAGCTTTGCTCCTACGGGGGTGGTGCCACGCCTTTTGTAGCGCCCATGAAAAAGCCCGCAGCGACGGCGGGCTTTTTCAGCAAGCAAGCAGGTGACAGGCGTTTAGATAGGCCGGCTGCCGTACTTGTTGTCAGGCTTTTTGGGCGGATCGGCGACCACGTTGGCCTCCACTTCCTGCACCTTGCCACCTTTGGCCAGGAACTCTTCCATGGCCTTGGCCAGGGCGTCGCGTTCCTTGTTTTTGGCTTCGACGCTTGGCAACTCATCGACCGACACCGCAGCCTTGGCTTTACCTTTGGCGGTCGGGGCCGGCGCTTCGCCGCCATCGTCTTCAGCAACGTCTTCCGCCGCTGCTTCCAGGCCTTCTTCGGCCTCGTCTTCGTCGCCTACTTCGAGGTCGTCGTTTTCCAGATCATCGTCGCTCATGTTCTACCTCATGACTTGCGAAAAGCAGATTAGTTATAGCCCAGCTACGCCGTCTGTCGAAGGCTGCCGGAAAAAATTCTACAACCGCTTGTAACCAGCGGTTACGCCCCTTCACCGTGCAGGGTGGCGAGGACTTTACGGGCACCGCCGAAATCGCGGTGCTCGCCCAGATAAACGCCTTGCCAGGTGCCCAACGCCAGCCGACCTGCCGCAATCGGCAGACTGATCTGACAGCCAAGGACGCTGGCCTTGAAGTGCGCCGGGAGGTCGTCCAAGCCTTCGTCGTTATGCTCAAAGCCGTCTGTTCCTTGTGGGATCAGCCGATTGAAAAATCGTTCGAAGTCGCGACGTACCGCCGGATCGGCGTTCTCGTTGATGGTCAACGACGCCGAGGTATGCTGCAGCCACAAGTGCAACAGACCGACCCGGCACGCCTTGAGTTCAGGCAGGCCGGCGAGTAACTCGTCCGTTACCAGATGAAAGCCCCGGGGCCGCGCCCGCAGGGTAATCAGCGTCTGTTGCCACATACAGTTCTCCGCACGTTCGGGGCGCATTCTAGCGCGCTCTGGGAAAAAACAAAGGCCCTAATATTCCCGCATTGCTGTAAGTTTTTCGCTTGTAAAAAACCCTCGTCGTAAACACGACATAAGGCGTAGGAAAAAACCTTTCAGCAGCCTCTTAAATGACAAATCCCGGACAAAAAAATGCCCGGCGAACCGGGCAAGTTTTTTTCTGCGCGTCTTACAAGTTGTAGCCGCGTTCGTTGTGTTGTGCCAGATCGAGGCCGACCGCTTCTTCTTCCTCGGTAACCCGCAGGCCCATGACCGCGTCCAGTACCTTGAGAATGATGAAGGTGACGATCGCGGTGTAG
Source organism: Pseudomonas sp. 43NM1 (assembly GCF_002836905.1). Taxonomy (NCBI): domain Bacteria; kingdom Pseudomonadati; phylum Pseudomonadota; class Gammaproteobacteria; order Pseudomonadales; family Pseudomonadaceae; genus Pseudomonas; species Pseudomonas sp. 43NM1. Next base: position 58,825 of record NZ_MKGS01000140.1, read on the forward strand.
ATCACCGTGAAGCCCACGCCTTTGCATTGAATCCACACTTGTGCGGCGATGTCGGTGACGGTGCCGAAGCCACCCAGCGACGGTGCAGCGAACACACCGGTGAGGATTGCGCCGAGAATACCGCCGATGCCGTGCACGCCGAAGGCATCCAGGGAATCGTCATAACCGAGTTTGCGTTTCAGCGTAGTGGCGCAGAAGAAGCACACCACGCCAGCGGCCAGGCCGATCACCAGCGCGCCCATTGGGCCCACGGTGCCAGCGGCCGGAGTGATTGCCACCAGACCGGCGACTACACCCGAAGCGATACCCAGTGCACTTGGTTTGCCGTGCGTGACCCACTCGGCGAACATCCAGCCCAATGCGGCAGCAGCGGTGGCGATCTGCGTGACCAGCATCGCCATGCCGGCAGTGCCGTTGGCGGCGGCGGCGGAACCGGCGTTGAAACCGAACCAGCCAACCCACAGCATGGCCGCGCCCATCAGCGTGTAACCGAGGTTATGCGGAGCCATCGGGGTGGTCGGGAAGCCTTTGCGCTTGCCCAGTACCAGGCAGCAGATCAGACCGGCAACACCGGCGTTGATGTGCACCACGGTGCCGCCAGCGAAGTCGAGCACGCCCCAATCCCACATCAGGCCGCCGTTGCCGGACCAGACCATGTGCGCAATCGGTGCGTAAACCAGAGTGAACCAGATGCCCATGAAGATCAGCATCGCGGAGAACTTCATGCGCTCGGCGAACGCACCGACAATCAGCGCCGGGGTGATGATCGCGAAGGTCATCTGGAAGGTCACGAACACCGCTTCCGGGAACAACGCCGCAGGACCGGTGATGCTCGCTGGCGTGATGCCGGCGAGGAACGCCTTGCCCATGCCGCCGAAGAACGAGTTGAAGTTGACGACGCCCTGCTCCATGCCGGTGGTGTCGAACGCAATGCTGTAGCCATAAATGACCCACAGGATGCTGATCAGACCGGTAATGGCGAAGCACTGCATCATCACGGAAAGAATGTTTTTGGAGCGAACCATGCCGCCGTAGAACAGCGCGAGGCCGGGAATGGTCATGAACAGCACGAGGGCTGTCGAGGTCAGCATCCAGGCGGTATCGCCGGAATTGAGGACTGGGGCCGCCACTTCGTCTGCCGCCATAGCCAGGCTGGGCATTACGAGGGACAACAGGGCTCCTAGCCCTGCGAATTTACGCAGAGTCATATTGTTTTCTCCTGGGGCGTTGGGTTTGTGGCGGCTTAGATCGCGTCGGTATCGGTTTCGCCGGTACGGATGCGAATCGCCTGTTCCAGATTGACCACGAAAATCTTGCCGTCACCGATCTTGCCGGTGTTGGCTGCCTTGGTTATCGCCTCGATAACCCGGTCAAGATCCTTGTCGTCAATGGCGACATCGATCTTCACCTTTGGCAGGAAATCGACCACGTACTCCGCGCCGCGATACAGCTCGGTGTGACCCTTCTGCCGACCGAAGCCTTTGACCTCAGTAACGGTAATGCCCTGCACGCCGATCTCGGACAACGACTCGCGTACATCGTCCAGCTTGAACGGCTTGATGATGGCAGTGACTAGCTTCATGAAAACTCTCTCCCGAATTGGTGGACTTGCCCCAGGAAAACAAACCCGTCGCAAGTCTAAGCGCAGTGCCTGGCTTTGTAACGCATCGTCGGCCCAACCTGCCCGTCCGACGCCAGCTAACCGCTCCGTGCAGAACTTCCCCGTTCCACGTGGCGCACTGCATTCGTCACAGCGACTGCATCAGTGCATGGGTCATTAGCGACTAAGCAGAAAGCTTGCCATCTCGCCAAAAACCCCTGAATTCAATCCCTTGGTCGCTGCTGCAAGCCGCTTCCCGTTAACGCTGCAGAGATAACGCACAACAACGGTGCGCTGCCGTCCGTCCGCCTGCGCGAAAAGCGTGCATCCGTGCCTGCGGAGTTGACTATAGACACTGCGTGATACACTGCCCGCCATTGTTTCCAGGACCTTTCCCATGCTCGCGCCCAAAGACTTCCTCGACGCCCTGAGCGGCACCGCCTCCCGCCTTTTCAGCGGCGACAACCCTTTGCCGAAAAGCGAAATCGAAAGCCAGTTCAAGGCCCTGTTGCAGAGCGGCTTCAGCAAACTGGACCTGGTCAGCCGGGAAGAGTTTGATAGCCAGATGGTCGTGTTGGCGCGCACGCGGGCACGGCTGGAAAGCCTGGAAGCGAAAGTCGCAGAGATGGAAGCGAAGCTGAATCCGCCGACCGAGTAACGCCGCTGACAATGCGTTCCCTGTAGGAGCAAGGCTTGCCCGCGAAAGAGTCGCCTCGGTCGCCCAGCCCTCCCACACTGTAACGACTACCCCCCTGTAGGAGCTGCCGAGGGCTGCGATCTTTTGATCTTGCGCCCCGCAACAATCTCGGCAACGTCCTACAAAGAACATCCCCGCCGTCCGATAGCGTCGTAGTGCTCCAACTTCTAAGCTCCCAGCAGCTGATTATTCAGCACTGGGTTTGGCGACCTGGAAGCTTAAGGAGGCTACTTCTGTTCGATGGCGGCTAGTTTGAGCCACATCGAGTCATGGTGGCTGTGCGTGGGAGACCTTCGGGTCTGCCGGGTTCCTTTTGCTCCGGTTCGCCAACCCGCGTACAGCTGCCACCAATTGTTTGGCGACGATTGAGAGCAGCCCTTCAAGCAAAAGGAGTTGTATCAATGAATAGCGACGAAACCTATCTGATCCCAAACACCTTCACCCGCCACAAACTCCACCTCCATGCCCTGCTCATCCAGAATCAACCCTGGTTCAGCGCCCGCGACCTCGGGCGTCTGCTACGCCTGTTCCTCGACGAACGCGCCGTCCGAAAACTCGACCCCGACCAACATCAATCGGTGCGAATGCTCAGCCACGGCAGCGTCGAAAACACCCTGCTCATCAGCGAATCCGGCGTCTACGCACTGCTGATCTACCACTACTGCCCCGAACACCGAAGCCTGCGCGAATGGCTGACCCACGACGTAGTGCCCGCCCTACGAGACGCGCAACAACCCACCTCAACCGAACGCCCGATCTTGAGCCTGCTGAGCTGGCCAGACATGTCATTGAGCTTGCTGCACTGGAATAACCAGCCGTGGATTCGGTTGCAGGATGTGCCGCAGATGCTACCGGAGGGTGATCGGCCACAGCGCGCGGGGAATGCGCCGTGGTGGAAGCGTGCTTCGCGAATGCTCCAAGCATTCTGAACGACAAAGAAAAACCCCACGTTTGCAGCGTGGGGTTCGTTCTTAAATTAGAGAATCAAGCGCAGTGCGCAAGACGCTCAACCTGATCACGGATCGCAGCGCCTCGTTCGAGCTCGGCTTTGCGTAAATCGTAAGTCAATTGCAGGTTCAGCCAAAACTCAGGGGTCGTGTCCAGGCAGATAGAGAGCCTGATAGCCATATCAGCACTGACCCCACGACGCTGAAGCACGATGTCATTCACCGTAGGCGTCGAAACGCTCAATGCCCTGGCCAAAGCCGCAGCTGTAAGGTTCAGAGGCTCCAGGTATTCCTCTTTGAGGATCTCGCCGGGGTGGACCGGGCGCATACCGTTTTTAGTCATTACTCACCTCAGTGATAATCGACGATTTCGACATTCTCTGGTCCGTTAGGACCCCAAACAAAGCAAATTCGCCATTGAGCGTTGATGCGGATGCTGTACTGCCCTTTTCGATTTCCCTCCAACGTCTCCAAGCGATTGCCCGGTGGTGATCGAAGGTCCATCAGAACGGCAGCAGCATCAAGCATCGTCAGCTTCCGTTCCACGACGCTCAGAATGGCTGACCACATACGGGTCTTACCGTTGCGAAACAGGTACTCGGTCTCAGAACACTTAAAGCTAACGATCATAATTTAAAGCTTAACGTTATGCATTAATCTTGAGTGTATGACCTGAATTCACTTATGCAAAGGCGCCAGGGTTGTTTCTGTTAGTCCCCTCAGAACTTTAGGAAAGAGACTACGCAGGCCTTCAGAGCACCTTTGAAATACAGCCGTTTCCTACGAATAGACGCTCCAATTCTCATTGCGCCACTGCCTCGCTCATCACTTCAGCTGCCCGATCTGGATAACACTCTGAATAGCTCCCGTTGACGAGACGTAGGCCTCGGCCTCACCGAAGCCTGCAAATAAAAAACCGCCAACTCAAGGCGGTTTTTTTTCGCCTCCAATTCAGCTTTCGCCAACATCCTTCATCGATCCAGGCAACGTCCTACAACAACCTCGTCCCGCGACTGATTACGTCGGCGAACTGGCACGCTTAAGCTGCAGGCTGCAAAAAGAAGCTCGCAACATCCTGCGAAAGTTTGGCACCTGCGACGTCACGCCATCCGACTACCCTTCTGAAACCGCAGGAAGCGGTTCCCAAAAAGCTCAAGGAACGATCATGGCCCTCTCCATCGTCCACAGCCGCGCCCAGATTGGCGTGGATGCGCCCGCCGTTACCGTAGAAGTGCATTTGGCCAACGGCTTGCCGTCGCTGACGATGGTCGGTTTGCCGGAAGCGGCGGTGAAGGAAAGCAAGGACCGGGTACGCAGCGCGATCATCAATTCCGGGCTGCAATTTCCAGCGCGACGGATCACGCTGAATCTCGCGCCGGCGGACTTACCCAAGGACGGTGGGCGCTTTGATCTGGCGATTGCCCTGGGGATTTTATCGGCCAGCGTGCAGGTGCCGACGCTGACCCTGGACGATGTGGAATGCCTGGGCGAATTGGCCCTTTCAGGCGCGGTGCGCGCAGTTCGTGGTGTGCTGCCGGCGGCGCTGGCGGCGCGCAAGGCCGGGCGAACGCTGGTGGTGCCGCGCGCGAATGCCGAAGAGGCGTGTCTGGCGTCGGGGCTGAAGGTGATTGCGGTGGATCATTTGCTGCAAGCAGTGGCGCACTTCAACGGGCACACGCCGATTGAGCCTTATGTCTCCAACGGTTTGCTCTACGCCAGCATGCCGTACCCCGATTTGAATGAGGTGCAAGGCCAGATGTCAGCCAAGCGTGCGCTGCTGATTGCGGCGGCAGGCGCGCACAATTTGCTGTTCAGCGGCCCGCCAGGCACGGGCAAAACCCTGCTCGCCAGTCGTTTGCCGGGCCTGTTGCCACCGCTGGCCGAGCATGAAGCGCTGGAGGTGGCAGCGATTCAATCGGTGTCCAGTTGTGTAGCGTTGAGCCACTGGCCGCAACGGCCGTTCCGCCAGCCGCACCATTCCGCCTCCGGCCCGGCGCTGGTCGGCGGCGGCTCGAAGCCGCAACCCGGCGAAATCACCCTCGCCCATCATGGCGTTCTATTCCTCGATGAACTCCCGGAATTCGATCGCAAAGTTCTAGAGGTATTACGCGAGCCGATGGAGTCCGGCCACATCGTGATTTCCCGCGCCAAGGACCGTGTTCGCTTCCCGGCCCGCTTTCAATTGGTGGCGGCGATGAACCCGTGTCCCTGTGGATATCTTGGCGAACCGAGCGGGCGTTGCAGCTGCTCGTCGGACATGGTCCAGCGTTATCGCAACAAACTCTCGGGGCCGTTGCTGGATCGCATCGACCTGCACCTGACCGTCGCCCGCGAAGCCACGGCACTCAATCCATCGCCCAAACCCGGAGACGACACCGCCACCGCTGCCGCACTGGTCGCCGACGCAAGAGAGTGCCAACACAAACGTCAGGGTTGCGCCAACGCCTTCCTCGATCTGCCGGGCTTGCGCCGCCACTGCAAGTTATCCACAGCTGACGAGAACTGGTTGGAATCGGCTTGCGAACGACTGACCTTATCGTTGAGGGCAGCACACCGATTGCTCAAGGTTGCCCGCACCTTGGCAGACCTTGAACAAGTCGATGGCATCACCCGCGAGCATCTGGCGGAAGCTCTGCAATATCGGCCGACGGCGAACTGACCGTGATCATTCCTTGGACAAATCCACCAACGGCACCTGCCGCACCTCAGTCTCGCGCCCAGCCTGAATATCACTCACTTGCTTCAGCGCCTTATCCACCGCGCCTTTATCCGCCAACAAACTGTAGTGAATCTGGAACTGCTTCTGCTCTTTAACCCCAATCGTCGGCACTAAACCAAGTGGCCGTTGATACCGACGGTTGTAGGAAAAACTCGTCCCAGGCTCTAGCCCGGTAACGTAGCCATGCCCTTGCGTATCGGTGTTTTTCCACAAGGAGAACACTGGCAGTTGCTGAGTATTGAAACCAACGGAAACACCGAGGCTGCCGGCCTTGTTATGCAGCACGGTCAATGTGTCGCCCTTGGCGTCGGCATAGGGCACGACGTTGTAGACGGTTTCGTCGTAATCCTTGGTCGGCGCGCGGTAGGTCTGCCAGTCCGGCAGGTCAGCTTTAGCCTTGTCGTTGAACGGCGAAACCTGTTTTACCGGCGCCACGAAACGGGCGCCCTGCTCGAGGAACGGGGTGCTGAAATTGCTGTGGTACAGCGCCTGGTATTCCTTCGGGTAATCACCGTTATTGGTCAGCGTGTCGTTGAGCGAAAACGCCACGCTGCCGGGCTCGGTGACCAGTTCGGTGAGTACCGAGAAGTCGACTTTCTTGAAGGCCTGCTCTTTCAGCTCGCCGCGCAGGCTGATGGCGTAAGGCGGTTTTTCGTCGATGTGCAGGGTGACTTTGCTGGCCGGGATGTTGGCGGCGCGACCGTGCAGGGTCAGCAGCTCGCCGTTGTCGATGCCGGGGTGGCCGACCCACTCATAGCCGCAACGGGCGACCAGTTCGTTGAAGCCTTCGAGCCAACCCAGCCCGCCGCGACCGTTGAGCTCTATAAAGGACGGATTGACCACGTCCTTGACCGGCGAATCCCAGCCCATGCGCACGTTGCCGACAGACGCTTGCAACACGTTCATTCCGCGGATCGGCACCACCGACAGTTTCAGCGTGCCGTTATCGATGTCGACGATGCTCACGCCTTCCTGCCGGCCGCCGTGCAAGGTGCGCAGGGTCACGGAGAAGGGTTTGTCGGTCTTCACGCCCAGTTGCTGGCTGGTGATCTGCCAGTTCTGCGCGGCTTTGTCGGTGTCGAGCAACACGTAATCCCAAGCCATGGCGTGGGAGGCAGCGGTGAGTGCGCCGAGGGTGATGGCAAATTTTAGCGGAGTCATGAGGCAAGCCTTTCTTGGATTTGTGCATTTTTTATAGCGCTGATGAATCGATTCAGCAAGATTAAAAAATTCAGCCGTCCAGACCTTCCTCAACAAATACCGAAACAGCATGAGCGGCGCGCTTCGTCTTGCGCTAGTCTCATACGGTTTTGGACCAACGGCTGATTGACGGCGACATCATAATGACATTAAGGTCGCCGGCTAATTGCAGGAGCAAGCACAGGCAATTTTGTCTGTCATTTGCGCAACGGATCATATGGAGTTTGGATGCGCGGGGCACTATTACGCAGCGGTAAGAGCGGGTCATTCACTGCCTTGGGCGAAACAGGCCAACCGGTCTACCGGGCGGCGCTGCAATTGCGCGAAGCGATTCGCCGCAAGAATCCCGAGATGGTCGATCACCTGGCCATTCCTCAAAGCGATGAACTCGGCAACCAGATCGATTGGTACAGCGGCCTCGACGGCGATGTGATCCCGTGGAGCAGCGCCACCGAAGAAGAACGCGCGCCGGCCCGCCGGCAACTTGAAGCGCTGAAAACTGCGCTCGATGAATTGAGCCAGCGCTTCCTCGGCACCGACCCGGCCGAGCAGCAACAGGGCGACAAAGCCGTGTTCGGCAAGTTGCTCAAGCGCGTCATTCATTTCCCCGACGAAAACTTTGTTTATCTGGTGCAAGGCAAACCGGTGCTGACCTTTTGGGGTTTCGAGCATGCCGGCGCCGACCGCAATCGCGACCCTTTGCATTGCCTTTATTCCGTGCCGCTGGTGTTCACGCTGCCGCCAGTGGTTGAAGAACCAGTGATTGCGCCAGTCGCGCCGGTGGTTCCCGTGGTCGTTCGCCCGTGGTGGCGTCGCTGGTGGTGGTGGCTGTTGCTGCTGCCGTTTTTGTTGCTGCTGCTGTGGCTGTTGCTCGGCATGCGCGGCTGCGTGCCGATCCCGCTGGTGGCGGTTGATCTGCTGCCAAGCGGCGTGGTGCCGATCGACCACCAAACCGAAGAACCACAACTGACCGGCAACGCCGCGACGCTCAACGGTGTGCCGGTCACCGGCACTGTGCCGGGCGCCGCCAACGAGCCTGCCATCGAAGGCACACATGCCGTGGAAGCGCCCGCCGTCGAAGGCCCGGAGGCTGACGCTGCGCCCGCCGACATAACGCAGGACCCGGCCGTCGAAGCGCCGACTGCGCCACCGCAAAACCCGACCGCGCCACCCGCCGTCACGCCGCCCGCAGCGGAAAAAGCCGCCGCTGGCAAACCGGGCCCGGCGCTGAGCATTCCAGCGGACGCCGCCGACGGCGCCGCTGATTTCCTCGACGGCCAATACCGCGCGGGCGCCGGCATTCAGGATCGGCGCACCGGCAAACCGCTGCGTCTGGAATACCAGTTCAAGGATGGCAAGGGCGAAGTCACCGTGCACCAGGCCGACGGCTCGAAATGCAGCGGCCCGGTCACCGCCGCCATGAAGGGCGGCAGCCTCGCCATCGACAGTCAGGGCCAGGCCGTGTGCGGCGATGGCAGCACTTACGACATGCCCAAGGTCAACTGCCGCAAAGGCGCGACCACCGTCGCGGACTGCACCGGTGGTTACGGAAAAGATCAATTCCCCATGTCCATGCGGCAGACGGGCGAATAAACACGGAATAACCTGACATGTTGCCTGAAGTCACCCAATTCGAAGATACCGTCACGCTCGTCAGCGACACCGGTATCCAGTTCATGGATTTCGCCCTGCGCCTGGATCCGCGCAAGGAACCGGCGGGCGAGTTCGCGCCGATGATCAGCGGGCTGATCTGCCGCTTGCAGTACAACGAAGAGAAAGACTTCTACTTCTACGAGCCTGAACCGGAAAAAATCGAGAAAGCCAAACCGGCGTTCAGCGTCGACATGAAAAGCAGCCTCGACCTGCTCAACGGCGTCTGGCTGCCGATCCCGTTTTTCCGTTTCATGCCGCCGCATCGTTTCGACGAAGGCCCGAGCAACTGGTCGCGCATGCGCCTGGTGAAACTGGCCACGCCGGACATCGACGGCAACACCCATCGCCTGACGATGGCCTTCGACAGCCGCGTCATGCCCAAGCGTGACGGCACCGCGTACCTGGCGCCGAACGAAGAAGACATCAGCTCCGGCGTGTCTTTCAAACTGGCGACCAAGGCCAGCGAAACCCGCTGGTTCCTGGCGCAGGCGTGGGTCAATGAATGGCTGCTGGAAGTGTTCAATGAAGGCAATTCGCACCGTTCGCGCGAAGAGCTGGACATCGACATTCGCGCCAACCATCACCTCGCGCACTTCCTCAACCTGCTGAGCCTGTTAAGCACGCCGTCGGTGGCAACGCAGTCCACAGCGCGGCCGAAAGTCGATATCCCGGAACTGAAAGTAGTCGCCAACGACAGCAATGGCCTGGTCAAACCGATCCTTGTGGACCTGGTGCTGGACGTCGGCAACTCGCGCACTTGCGGCATCCTCATCGAGAACCACGGTCAGGCCGGCTCCGGGCTGAAACATAATTACGTGCTCGAACTGCGCGACCTGATCACCCCGGAACACACCTACAACCTGCCGTTCGAAAGCCGCGTGGAATTTGCCCAGGCGAATTTCGGCAAGGACCATTGCTCGGTCAAAAGCGGTCGCCACGACGCGTTCCAGTGGGCGACCATCGCCCGCGTCGGCAACGAAGCCAGCCGCTTGGCCAGCCGTCGTCGCGGCACCGAAGGCTCGACCGGCCTGTCCAGCCCGAAACGTTATCTGTGGGACGAAAACGCCTACGGCCACGGCTGGCGTTTCAACTGTTCGTACATCAAGACCGATAACGAACCGTACGCCACCGCCGCACCGTTCTCGCACCTGATCAACGAAACCGGCGAGGCGCTTTACAGCCTCGAAGAAGACGATCGCCTGCCGGTGTTCATGCCGCGTTATTCGCGCAGCTCGCTGATGACCTTCATGCTCGCCGAAGTGCTGGCCCAGGCGCTGTCGCAAATCAACAGCCCGGCCCAGCGCTCGCGCCAGGGTCACACCCGCGTGCCGCGCCAGCTCAACAGCATCACGTTGACCGTGCCGCCGGGCATGCCACAAGCCGAGCGCAGCATTCTCAACGAACGCATGTTGCAAGCCATCGGCCTGGTGTGGAAAAGCCTCGGTTGGCACGCCGGCGAAGAAGATCCGCATCAGGATCAGGCCGTCAGCCCGCGCACGCCGATCCCGAGCATTCGCGTGGAATGGGACGAAGCCTCCTGCGGCCAGTTGGTCTACCTGTACACCGAGGTCAACGAGAACTTCGCCGGTCACCCGGAAGAGTTTTTCGACACCATCGCCCGCCCGGACAAGACCGACCGCGAACGCATTACGCTGGCGACCATCGACATTGGCGGCGGCACCACTGACCTGGTGATCACCGACTATCGCCTCGACCGCGCCGGCAACACCGGCAGTGGCAGCAACGTGCACATTGTCCCGGAACAGCGTTTCCGCGACGGATTCAAAGTGGCCGGCGATGACATCCTGCTCGACGTGATTCAGGATTTCATCCTGCCAAGCTTCGACAAAGCCTTGCAGAACGCTGGCGTCAGAGCCCCGGATTCATTGATGTCGCGCTTGTGCGGTGACGAGTCCGTGAGCGCCCAGGACATGATCCTGCGCCAGCAATTGAACCTGCAGGTGTTTTCGCCGCTGGGCCTGGCGCTGCTCAAGGCCTACGAACATTACGACCCGCAAGAGCCGCAGGAAGTGACGCCGCAGAGTTATCGCCAGTTGCTCGGCGACAACGCCATCAGCCAGACCGTGCTCGATTACGTCAACGCTGCGGTGCGCCGCGATGTCGGTGGCCAGAGCGCGTTCGACCTGTATGAAGCGCTGATCAGCTTCGACCTGCAAAAGCTTCACGCCGCGTTCCTCAACGACCAGATCAACATCACCAAGATCCTCGGCGCGCTGTGTGAAGTGGTGTCGCATTACCCGTGTGACGTGCTGTTGCTGACCGGCCGTCCTTCGCGCCTGCCGGGGATTCAGGCGTTTATTCGCAAAGTCCTGCCGCTGCCGCCGGGGCGCATTCTGGCACTGCAAAACTACCGCACCGGTGGCTGGTATCCGTTCCACAAGAATGGCCGCATCGACGACCCGAAAAGTACCGCTTCGGTCGGCGCCATGCTCTGTCTGCTGTGCGCCAACCACAGCGTGCCGAACTTCTATTTCCGCTCTTCGGCGCTCAAGCCGTATTCGACGGTCAAGCACATCGGCGTCATCGACCTGAACAACGTGATCAAGGATGCCGACGTGCTGTACCGCGACATCCAGTCCGAAGACTACAAAATCAAGCTGCCGGAAATCGGCGTCGGCGATGCGGCCGACACGCCGCAACTGGAAATGCGCGGCGATCTGCGCCTCGGCTTCCGCCAGTTGGCCGCTGATCGATGGGCCGCGTCGCCGCTGTACACCCTGCGCTTCACCAAGGCTGGCCGCGAGAAGTTCTCGCGTGCGGTCGGCGAGAACGGCAGCGCGCCGTTGCTCAAGGTGCGGTTCGAGGTGAAAGCCGCGGACAAGTACACGAAAAAACAGGATCTGGTCAGCGATCGCCTCTCGGTGCGTGATATCGAATCCAACAGCAACAACGTCAACTTCAACCCGCGCAGCGACCTCGAACTGGAACTCAACACCATGCTCGACGCCGGCCTGAGCGAGACCAAGTACTGGCTCGACAGTGGAAGTGTGAAACGCAAATGAATGATCTGACCCCCGATCAACATCAGCTCGCTGCCAGCTGGGCCGCTGTTTATGAAGGTGCCGGTCAGGCGCTGGAATGGATTGGCCAGACGCGCGTCAACGCCCCGCGCCTGGACAGCGAAGCCGATAACCTCAACATCCGCCTGCACCGCGCCCGCAACCTGGCGCACAGCCTCGGTCGCGTGGCCTGCACGCCGATGACCATCGGCTTTTTCGGTTTGTCCCAGGCCGGCAAGTCCTACCTGATTTCGGCGCTCGCGGCCGGGCACAACGGCAAGCTCGAAACCAATTACGGCGGCCAGCGCCTGGACTTCATCAAGCACATCAACCCGGTGGGTGGCGGCAAGGAAGCCACCGGCCTGGTGACGCGCTTCAGCCGTCGGGCGACGCCGAGCCCGGACGATCAGTTTCCGGTGGAGCTGACGCTGTTCAAGGAAATCGAACTGGCGAAGATTCTCGCCAACTCGTGGTTCAAGGATTTCGACCTCGAACGCATCTCCTACGAGATCGACGAAGAGCGCATCCAGCGTGTGCTGAAACCGTTCGAGGGCCGCGAGAACGGGCCGATCCAGCCGGGCGTGACGGCCGATGATCTGGTGTCGCTGTGGGATTACCTGCGCGACAACTTCCGCAATTCGGTGAAGAAACTCGAACACCTGTACTGGCCGAAAGCGCTGCAACTGGCGCCACGCCTGAACTTCCAGGAACGCGCCGAGCTGTTTGCGATTCTCTGGGGCGAGCAAGGCGAACTGACGCGCGTCTACCAGCAACTGGCCGGCGCCCTGCACAAGCTCGGTTTGCCCGAAACCGTGTTCGCGCCGTTGAAGGCCCTGGTGAGTTTCGAAAACGACACCTACAGCCAGCGCGACAGCATCATGAACGTCGACATTCTCGAACGCTTCGGCAGCCCGCGCGACTTGCCGATCGACGTGCGACCCAAGGTTGATGGCCGCCTGCAAAACAGTCAGGGCATTGCCGTGGCGCAACTCGCCGCGCTGACCGCCGAAATGACTTTTTGCCTGATCGAAGCGCCGGCCGATGACATCGTCAATCAGGTCGATTTGCTCGACTTCCCCGGCTACCGCGGACGCAAGAAGCTCCACGAAATCGCCGATTCCAACGACCCGGAATCCGCGACCAAGGACAACTCCGTCTCGCAGTTGATCCTGCGTGGCAAGGTCGCTTACCTGTTTGAACGCTACACCGACAATCAGGAAATGAACGCGCTGGTGGTCTGCACCGGCTCGACCAAACAGAGCGACGTCAACGACGTTGGCCCGGTGCTGACGCGTTGGATCGAAAAAACCCAGGGCGCCGACGCCGCCGCGCGCAGCAAGCGCGATACCGGCCTGATCTGGGCGCTGACCATGCTCGACCTGCGCATCACCAACTCCCTGAGCCTGACAGCCGATCAGTACGACGAGAGCTGGAACGGCATGGTCAAGCTGACCATGCTCGAACGCTTCGGCAGCCTCAGCTGGATGAACGACTGGGCCGGCACGCCGTTCCAGAACACCTTCCTGGTGCGCAAACCGCGAATGGACGCGGCGTTTATCGGCCAGGACGCCAGCGGCGCCGAAACCGGGATCAACAGCGCTTACCAGGAACGTATCGACGCGCTGGGCAGCAGCTTTGCCGCCAACGCGCTGGTGTGCAAACACATCAACAACCCGGCCAACACCTGGAAAGAAATGCTGCGCAACGATGACGGTGGCATCAGCCACTTCAGCGGCAGTTTCAAAGGTGTGGCGAACATCGAATTCAAACTGCAGCGGATCCGCGAGCAGTTGGGCGAATGCCTCGAAGGCTTGACCACGCATGGTTTGAGCACTTGGTATCACGCTGATGGTGATGGCGCCGCCGCCGCCAAGAAAGCCCAGGCGCAGATGATTTTGTCGGGGCTGGGTCGACGTCCGGCAGTGCTGGGCGAGTTTATTGATCAACTCGACATGCCCAGCGAAGAGGTGCGCGACCTGTACCTCAGCGGCGTGTATGAAACCGATGACGAGCCGGCCGAGAGTGACGAACCCGTCGCCGCGACGCCGAGCCACAGCCTGTACGGCAACGACGCCGGTTTCGACTTTGATTTCGGCGACGACTTGAGCCACGACGCGCCGTCCAGCAGCAAGACCGCTGCCCCGGCGCCGGAACTGCAAAGTAACGAGCATCGCTTTGCCAAAGCCGCATTCAAAGCGTGGATCGCGCACCTGCGTGAACTGACGACACGGCAAAGCCTGCTCAACCTGCTGGGCCTGGAGAAATCCCTGCTCGAAGCGGTGGTCGACGAATTGATCACCGCCGGTTATCGCCAGGACCTGCCGGGCCAGTTGAGCCGCGCGGTGCTTAAACGTGCGCAAAGCGGCGCGCGGCGCGACCAACTGGTCGAGCGCCAAGTGCTGGAAGTGCAACGCGTGCTGCGCGATTTCGTTTCCTGGTTCGGCTACATCCAGAAACCCGTGAGCGAGCGCCCGAACAGCCGCGCCGGGGCCAAGGCGCCGCTGTTTGCGTTCTACACCGACATCGGTCCGGGGCAAGTGCCGGAACTGCCGGCGCAACCGGCGAACCAGGCGCAGCGTTTCCTCGGCGACTGGCTCTCGGGCCTGGCCTACATCACGATGGACAACGCCGGCCATGGTGCCGGTCGCGAAATCACCCCTGAACAGAACGAACGGCTGGGCCAAGTGCTCACCGCCTTCGCAGCGAGATAAGCAATGCCAATTCGTGTCGACCTGCTCGCGTTAGAGCCCAATGTGCCTGGCCGGGCGTGCCTCACTGTGAAGAAATGGCAGGGTGGCGAAGAACAGCTGGAATTCTCCATCCAGCGCAACCAGGACGGTTTTTACCTCCAGGACCAGAAGGCCTGGAGCAATAATCCGTTCTGGTTCAAGGTCTCGCGTTTTGCCCTCGCGGCCAGCGGCGATGCACTTGAGGCGCAGGTTGGCCCGGAAGTGGTCGATCCCTTGCTGGAGGGCGGCGCCAACTCGCAATTCCAGATTGAGCTGCGCGAGCAGAATCAGGGCCACGCCGACAAAGGCGTGGTGCGCCCGGGCGTCGGTTTGCTGCCCTCGACGGCGGGCGGCCAGACGCGTTCGACGTACGGCGGCGCCGACCTGAGCGCGCCAGTGGTGCCCGAGCCGGAACCGGAAATCCCGGAACTGCCGGAGCTGATCCTGCCGGTCGCCGAGCCGGAACCAGAACCAGAACCGGCCCCCGCCGAACCGCTGTACACCCCGCCACCGGCGCCGGTGAAGAAAAGCAAAAAAGGCCTGATCGCGCTGTTGATCGTGGTGCTGTTGCTGCTGGCCGCAGGCATCGGTTACTGGTTTTACCAACGCACGCCGGCACCGGCACCGACAGTTGCGGCGCCCGCACCGACCGCGACGAACGCTGAAGCCTGCACCCTCGACAGCATGAACAGCGTGCCCGAGCTGACCTTCGTCCAGACCTGCATCAAGGCTGCGCCGGACAGCGCCAAATTGCTCGAAATCATCAACCAGGCCAAGGCCGGCAAACACTGCGGCGTCGCCCAGCGTCTGTACGCCAACCGCGCGCAGGCCGGTGATCCGCTGATCGCCAATGCCTACGCCCGCGAGTACGACCCGAAATACCTCAAGGCCAGCGAGTGCTTCCCGGCCGCCGATAACGCCACTGCCGCTTATTGGTACGAAACCATCCTGACTCAGGACCCGAACAACGCCGAGGCCAAACAGCGCTTCGAGGAGTTGCAGAAGTGATGCGCTCGCCCTTAAGTCGATTCCTGTTGAGCGGCGCTGCGTTGCTGGCGCTGTGCATCAGCCCGTGGTCCCAGGCCGATGACAAACCGCTGATCCAGGCCGGTAAAAAAACCCTGTTCCAACGCGTGCTGACCACGCCGGGCTGCCAGATCAGCCCGACTGCTGGCGGCGCTGCCGGCGAGGCGCAACCGACCTTCAGCCGTTTCTACGTGTATGAGCGCGCCCAGGCCGCCAACGCCGAATGGCTGAAAGTCGGCCCGGACAGCTACGGCAAAACCATCGGCTGGTTGCCCGCCAGTTGCACCACCGAGTGGAAGATGCAGCTGACACTGGCCTTCACCAACCCGGCCAACCGCGACCGCCTGTTGTTCTTCAAGGAACGCGCCACGGTCGAAGGCATCCTCGATGCGCCGGACCCGGTGAGCAAAGTCGCACCGCTGCGCGCGACCCTGAAAAAAGGCCAGCAGGCACCCGGCGTGCTGGCCGAAGAACCTGAATATTTCGTCGACCTGCAAAAGCAGTTCTACTTGCTGCCGGTGCTCAGCGGCGAAGAAGTGATGACCGAAGGCGGCTTCCGCACGCGCCTGCTGAACGTCGCTTCGGTGAGCAAACCGGATGACAAGGACGCCAAGGGTGGCGCTGCCAAAACCGGCGCCGCCGCTGGCAAGGAAGCCGACGACAAGGCTGCCAGCCAGTTGAAGGAATTCAGCGCGGCGGTGGTGTTTGTCATCGACTCGACGATTTCCATGGACCCGTACATCGACCGCACTCGCGAAGCGATCCGCAAGGTCTATCAGCAGATCGAATCGCAGAACCTCGGCAAGCAGGTCAAGTTCGGCCTCGTCGCGTTCCGTTCCAGCACGCAAGCGGTGCCGGGCCTGGAATACACCACGAAAATGTACGCCGACCCGACCCAAGTGAAGGACAGCTCCGACTTCCTCGCCAAGGTCGCTGACCTCAAGCAGGCCAAAGTCTCGAGCAGCAGTTTTGATGAAGACGCGTTTGCCGGTGTGATGCACAGCATCGACAAGGTCGACTGGACCCAATTCGGCGCGCGCTACGTGGTGCTGATCACCGATGCCGGCGCCATCGAAGGTGACGACAAACTCTCGCAGACCGGTTTGAGTGCCTCGCAGGTTCGCCTCGAAGCCACCAACCCCGGCGTGGCGATTTACACCTTGCACCTGAAAACCCCGGCAGGCATCAAAGACCACAGCAAGGCTGAAGCGCAGTACCAGAACCTGTCGACCTATCCGGGCACCAATACTTCGCTGTATTACCCGGTGAACGCCGGCGACGTTCAGGAGTTCGGGCGCAAGGTCGACGCGCTGGCCACCGCCATCACCTCGCAGGTGAAAGCCGCTTACCTGGGTGAAGACGCAATCGGCAGCGCGATCAACGCCAAGCAGGATCCGGCCGAGAAGAAAATGCTCGAAGACGCCGCGCTGATCGGCCACGCCATGCAGCTCGCCTATCTCGGCGAGAAGACCAACAGCAAGGCGCCGCCGGTGTTCAAGGCGTGGATCACCGACCGTGACCTGATCAAGCAGAACATCCCCACCACCGACGTGCGGGTGTTGCTGACCAAGTCCCAGCTCAGTGATTTGAGCGACGTCATGAAGCAGATTCTCGATGCCGCCAACGAAGGCCTGATCTCGCCGACGGAAATGTTCGAACGCCTGCGCTCGGTGGCCGCGACCATGGGCGCCGATCCCAACCAGCTCAAGCAGAACAGCAACGCCAAACTGGCAGACATGGGCGTGCTCGGCGAATACCTCGAAGACCTGCCCTACCAGAGCGAAGTGCTGAACCTCGACGAAGAAACCTGGAAGAGCTGGGACGGCCTGGCGCAGGAGAAATTCATCCGCACGCTCAACACCAAACTGCGGCACTACCAGCGTTACAACGCTGACGTCGACCGTTGGGTGGCTTTGGCCAAGGACAGCGATGCACGGGACAACGTTTATCCCGTGCCCCTGGAAATGATGCCTTAACGAGACACCGATGCTCGATATCAAAAACCTGCTGGTGCGCCGTGGTGAAGGCGCGCTGGCCCATCACGTGCGCCTGCCGCACTTGCACGTGCGTGCCGGGGAAATCCTCGCCATCACCGGCGAGAGTGGCAGCGGCAAAAGCACCTTGCTCGAAGCCATCGGCCTGTTGCTCGCGCCGGTCGAGCTAGAACGTTTTCAGCTGGGCCCTGGACGCCAAGAGCCCCCGGCGCGCACAGGCGTGCTACCCGCGCAGGACATCGCGCGGCTGCTCGCCAGTGATGACCAACCGGCGCTGGCAGCGGTGCGTTCGCAGCACTTGGGGTTTATTTTGCAGAGCGGCGGGTTGCTGCCGTTCTTGAGCGTGCGCGACAACATCAGCCTGCCCCGGCGCTTGCTCGGCATGTCGACGCACAGCGCGCACATCGACCACGCGGTCGAGGTGTTGCGTCTGCAGGGTTTGCTCGACAAGCACCCGCAAGCGCTGTCGATCGGCGAACGCCAGCGGGTCGCCTGCGTGCGCGCGATTGCCCATGAACCGCTGCTGTTGCTGGCCGACGAACCGACTGCCGCGCTCGATCCGCACAGTGCCCGGCGCCTGTTCGAATTGCTCCTGAGTCTGGTGTCGAGCATGGGCCTGAGTGCGTTGGTGGTGTCACACGATTGGGCGTTGCTGAAAGATTTTGGCTTGCCGCGCCTCGGTGCGGTCAGCCGTCAGGGAGAGACTCTGTTTGAACCGATGGACTGACCGCATGCGCCTGCTCGGCTCACTGGCGCTGCAAGACCTCTGGCACGACCGCAAAGTGTCGTTGTGCATCGCCGCCTCGCTGGTGGCGGTGATCGCGCCGCTGTTGCTGCTGTTCGGCCTCAAGCACGGCGTGGTCAGCCAGTTGCAGGACGAATTGCTGCGCGACCCGCGCAACCTCGAAGTGAAAATGCTCAGCAACGGCAACTACGACACTGCCTGGATCGAGCGTCTGCGCCTGCGCCCGGAAACAGGTTTTGCC
Source organism: Pseudomonas sp. 43NM1 (assembly GCF_002836905.1). Lineage (NCBI taxonomy): Bacteria > Pseudomonadati > Pseudomonadota > Gammaproteobacteria > Pseudomonadales > Pseudomonadaceae > Pseudomonas > Pseudomonas sp. 43NM1. Next base: position 77,396 of record NZ_MKGS01000140.1, read on the forward strand.
CTCGGCCAGACCCGCTCGTTGAACACTCAGGCGGATTTGTTGATCGGCATGACGCGGTTTGTTGAGAGTGCCGAAATCATCGCCACCGAACCCGGCGATCCGCAGTTGAACCTGGCGCAATTCAATCCTGTCGGCCAGCAAGTGATCCTCAGCGCCCGCGCCGCGCAACGCTTGCAAGCCAAGGTCGGCGACACTGTGCAAATGCGCGTGCTGCGCCGGCTCGAAGGGGTCAATGAGCGCGGCGAGCTGAACCTGACCGTGCTGGCGATACTCGACGGCGCCCGGTTCGGCCGCGCGGCGGGGTTTGTCGCGCCGCCGCTGTTGCTGGATTTGGAACGCTTTCGCGACGGTTATCAGGTCGCCGCGTTCGGCGTCACCACCGGCAAACCGCTCGGCGACCTGCAACCGCTGTACGCGCGCGCCCGTGTCTACGCGCGCGACATCGACCAAGTCGCGCCGCTGGAGCGCTGGCTCAACGAACAACACATTGAAACTTCAAGCCGACTGGCCGATATCGATAACGTCAAAGCGATCAATCATGTGCTGGGGCTGATCTTCGGCGTTATTGCCCTGGCGGCGTTGATCGGTTGCGTGGCGTCGATGGTCGGCGCGTTCCTGGCCAATATCGACCGCAAACGCAAAAGCCTCGCGGTCCTGCGTCTGCTCGGTTTCAAGCGTACGGCGGTCGCTGGTTTTGTGGTGCTGCAAGCGCTGCTGCTGAGCCTCGCCGGTTACCTTGGCGGGCTGATGTTTTACGCGGTCGGCAGCCATTTGTTCGACTACTTGCTCGGCAGCAGCCAGGCCACCGGCACCTTCGTTTGCCACATTACCCTCTGGCATGGCCTCGCCGCCCTGCTCCTGACCTTTCTGGTCGCTGCACTGGTCGCCGTGATCGGCGCCGTGCGCGCCATCAGCATCCAACCTGCGGAGAGTCTGCGTGAGCTATAAACGTTTTGGCTTGCTGTTGCCCCTGAGCCTGGGCTATTTGCTCGACGCCTCGGCGGCGGGCTGGGAAGAGAAGTATTACAACCCGATGCCCGAGGCCAGCGATGTCGTGCTGCCGATGCCGTGTGAAGGCTCGATGGTGTTTCGCAAGGTGTTCATTCCGGTCGCCGGACCGCTCGACGATTACCCGATCAACATCGGCCAGGACGGCGCCGAATACGGCTACGTCGAGCAGACTCGACCGGCGTTTATCGCCGGCAGTTTCACCGGCGCGAAAAACGACAAATCGCGTTATTACCTGATGGCCAAGTACGAGATGAGCCAGCTGCAATACGCCGCGCTCACCGAAGAAACCTGCCCCACCGCCGCGACCAAAATGCGCTTGCCGCAGGTCTCGGTGAGCTGGGTGCAAGCCGTGGACGCGGCGGACAAATACAACCTGTGGCTGCGCAAGAACGCCGCCGCCAAGTTGCCCAAAGAAGACGGCGCGCTGGGTTTCCTGCGCTTGCCGACTGAAGTCGAGTGGGAGTTCGCCGCGCGCGGTGGCCTGGAAGTCGGTGCCGCGGAATTCCGCGATACGCGCTATCCGATGGCCGACGGCATCAACGCCTACGAATGGTTCGCCGGGGCGCAGTCGTCCAACGGCAAACTGCAATTGTCCGGACTGCAAAAACCCAATCCGCTGGGCCTGCACGACATGCTCGGTAACGCCGACGAAATGATGTTCGAACCGTTTCGCCTGAACAAACTCGACCGCCAGCACGGTCAGGCCGGCGGCTACGTGGTGCGCGGCGGCAACTACTTAACGGCCCAGGCCGACCTGCGCACCGCGTTGCGCAAGGAAGAGCCGTATTACAACGCCGACGGTCAGGTGAAAAACAAAACCACCGGTCTGCGCCTGGTGCTGGTCTCGCCAACCCTGACTTCGCGCGAGCGGGTGGCCGGGATCGAAAGCAGCTGGAAGAAACTCGGCACCGGCGCCAAGGACACCGAGTCGGCGGACAAGGGCACCGTGCAATCGCTGAACAGCTTGGCGTCCGGCGTCGAAGACAAAGCGCTCAAGGAGAAACTCCAGGCGCTGGAAAACCAGTTGCGCGCCAGCAATCAGCAGCAGGAAGAAACCCGCGATCAGGCGATCCGCGCCAGCCTCAACCTCGGTGCGTTCCTGTGCACCAAGATGCTCGACGACGGCCAGTACGTGGATTTCCTGCAGAAGAACTACAAGCTCAATTGCGAAGGCACCGACAAGGACGCCAGTTGCGACATGCGCAAAGGCAAGCTCGACGAGCAAAAGGATCGCCTGCACAAACTCAGCCGCTACTACGCCAGCAGCCTGGTGGAATCGGCGACGTTGTACGGCCAGCCACTGCTGGAAGCGCAAGTGCCGGTGATGGAAGAAATCATCACCCGCAACAAACAGCTGCAAGACCTCAAGCCGTACCTGCGCACTCACTGGGCCAATCAGAAGACCTTCCTGCAAAAGCAGAAAATCGACACTGAGGCCTGGCTGACCAGTTGCAAGACCGTCACGCAATAACGCAATTGGCTAGCTGATCAGCTACTCAATCAAAAGAACGCCACGCCAACATCGTCACCAAGGAGTTTCATCATGTCGCGCAGCCTTTGGACTCGCTTCAAGCTACAGATCGCTTTCGTCCTCACCGGCAGTCTGTTGCTGACCGGTTGTGCCAACACCGGCAGTTCGATGCTCGGCGGCAGCGACGGCGCCGACCCGCGCCTGACCCAGGGCAGTGACGCGCAGTTCTTCAGCAAATCCGGCTACCAGGCCTGCGCCGTCGGCGCCGGTGTCGGCATTCTCAGCTGTGCACTGTCCAACAGCAGCAACAAGGCTGTGTGCGCAATTGCCGCCGGGATTACCGCGTGTGGCGTGGCCATGGGCGCCAACTATTATCTGGATCAGCGTCGCAGCGAATACTCCGACACCACCACGCGTCTGGCGAAGATGAACAGCGATGTCGAGCAAGACACGCAGAACGTCATCGCCCGTACCGCGACCGCGCAGCAGGTGATCAACGACGACCAGGCGCGCATCGCCCAGATCAAAAAAGACATCGCCAACAAGAAAGTCGACAAGGCCAAGGCGCAAACCGATATCGCCGAGATTGACCAGAACATCGCGCGCCTGCGCAAAGACCTCGGCAACATGCGCACCAAGGTCACCGAATACACCAAAGTGGCGAATGCCGAGCGCGCTCAGGGCAGCAGTGCCGAGATCAAGCAAGTGGACGTGAGCATCCTGAAAATGAACGAGAAAGTCGCCGCCCTGCAAAAGGAAGTCGACGGTCTGTACAGCCAACGTTCCGCGATCACTCTGGGTTAAGCACATGACGCTAAAACAACTGGCGATTCTCACCGCCGTCCTGAGCTTGAGCGGTTGCGCGACCAAGCCGGGCGAATGCGATGCGACCAATCGCGACAGCAGCATGCTGACCAAGATGAACTGCGACTACTCCGGCGGTTACAGCGATCAGGTCAAGCAAAAGGAAACCGCCCTGGCGGCGTCCCGTCAGGAAAACGCCATGTTCCGTCAGGTCTACGAGAACATTCAGGCCCAGCAACTGAGCACCAAAACCGACCTCGCCAGCCAGCAGAAATCCCAGGCTGCGCTGAACCAGTCGCTGGGCCAGTTGCTGAGCTCGCTCAAGGCCCGTCACGGTAATCAGAGCCAGGTGCAAAAGCAGATTGCCGGGTTGGAACAGCAACTCAAGGCGTCCCAGGCAACCCCCACAACCAAGGCCTCGCCGGCAACGCTGGCAGCCAAGCAGGAACAGCTGAAAACCCTGCAGAAGAAAGTCAATCAGCTGCAATTCAGCCTCGGTTACGAAGAGTAACTTTTCACCCGGCAGGCTTCCGTTGGAGGCCTGCACCTTTGTCCAGGAATCGTCGTCATGCAGCGGGTTATCAGGGATGCGCAAGCCACACCGGAGGGGATGAGTGCGCTGCAAGCGAAAGTCGCCCTTATCCAGAAACACTTTCCGCCGAACGTCGCCAGCCTCTTCGCCATCCCGCGCATGGGCAGCGGCGACGTGCTGGAATGGTGGACCGAACTGGGTGGCCAACCGACGCCCTATGCCGAGCTCAACGAAGACGCGCAACGACGATTGCTGCAAACCTGGGATGCGCGCCAGGCGTCCCTCGAACTGCTGGCGGACGAACTGCAAAAACGCGGTCAGCCGAGCGTCGCCGATGAGCTGCGCAGCCTGTTGGGCGCGCCCGAGCTGGACAAGCTCTACAGCCTGAATGGCGAGCCCTTGGCGGTGCGCTGGAACCAGCGGCCACCGCGACCGATTCCGCCACCGGTGATTCCTGTTGCGCCGGTGATTGCGCCAGTCGTTGCGCCGGTGGTTGCGCGGCAATCGCGCCTTGGCTGGTGGGTCGCGGCGGCATTGCTGGCGTTGCTGTTGTTGCTGTTGGCGCTGTGGTTGTACTGGTTCCTGCACCGCGAGCCGGTGGTGCCGATCGTTCCGGTGGCGCCAGTCGCGCCGGTGGTGGTGCCGGTCGCGCCCGTGGTGACACCAGTGGAGCCGGTTCCCGAGCCTGTCGTCGAACCTGTGCCTGAACCGGAGCCAGAACCGCAACCCGTGCCAGAACCAGAACCGATCCCGGTCCCCGCGCCGAAACCCGTGCCGCCGCCAAAACCGGTGGTCGTCGCCCCGCCACCGGCGCCGACGCTGGACAACTTCGCCTGCCGCAAGAAATCCCCGGACACCAAGATTCCGCAATTCGTCGTGGTGCTCGACACGTCAGGCTCGATGGACATGAACATCAAGTCAGTGAAGGCCGACGAAGACTGGTTCTTCAGCAACGAGTACAACCGCTACCTCGACGCCAATCGCACGATGCAAATCTTCGCCAAACCGACGCGCATGGACGTCGCCAAGGATTCGCTGGCCGGCATGATCAACGGCCTCGACCCGAAGATCGACACACGGCTGATCACCTACGAAGGCTGCAACAGCACGCCGGATCAAGGGGTTTTCAAGTTTGGCGATCGTCAGCGCCTGATCAACGGCATCCGCGGCTTGCGCCCGAACGACGGCACGCCGCTGGCCGACAGCCTGGCCAAAGCCGCCAGCACCGTCGATGGGCGCAACAACGATGCGGTGATCGTGATGTTCGTCGACGGCGAGGACAACTGCCAGAAAGACGTCTGCGCCGTATCCCGCCAAATCGCCCAGAACCAGCCGCGCCTGCGGGTCAACGTGGTCAACATCGGCACCGGCGGCCCCTCGCGCTGCATCGCCGAAAACACCGGCGGCCGCGTCTACTCCAGCAACAACGCTGCGGAACTGGGCAAACAGCTGAAACTGGCGAGCAAGGAAGTGGCGAGTAACGCCAAGTGTGACTAGGCAGGAAATTGCGCTGCTGCCATCGCGAGCAGGCTCACTCCTACAAGGCCGGTATTGACCTTGTGGGAGCGAGCTTGCTCGCGATAGCTATTGCACAGGCGTCTCAACGAAACCGATCAACCTCTTGGCGCAAGTCTGCCGCCAGGCTTTCCAGTTCCTTGGCGGTGATCGCCAGGTTTGACACCACTTCACGCTGCTCGCTGTTCGCCAGCGCGATGCTTTGCAGGTTGCTGCTGAGCAACGTCGCGGTGCTGCTCTGCTCTTGGGTGGCGGTGGTGATGGCGGCGAATTGCTGGCCTGCGGAGCGGCTCTGTTCGTCGATGCGCTCGAGTGCCGAGGCGACGTTGGCGTTGCGCGACAAGCCTTCCTGCATCAGCACGTTGCCTTGCTCCATGGTGCTCACGGCGTTGCCGGTTTCCTGCTGGATGCTCTGGATCATGCTGGAAATTTCGTCAGTCGCTTCACGAGTGCGCGACGCGAGGTTGCGCACCTCGTCGGCGACCACGGCAAAACCACGGCCCTGCTCGCCGGCACGCGCGGCCTCGATGGCGGCGTTGAGCGCCAGCAGGTTGGTCTGGTCGGCAATCGCGGTAATGACGCCGACGATGCCGCCGATTTCCTGGGAGCGCTGGCCGAGGGTATTGATCACCGTCGCGGTGCTGTTCAGTGCGCCGGCAATTTGCTCGAGGGAAGAGGACGCTTCGGTCATCGATGTACGACCGATCTGCGTTTGCTGTGCGTTTTCCTGCGCCATGCGCTGGGTGTTGCTCATGTTGTCGGCGATGTTCAGCGAGGTGGCGCTGAATTCTTCCACGGCGCCGGCCATGCTGGTGATTTCGCCGGACTGCTGCTCCATGCCTTCATAAGCGCCGCCGGACAAACCGGACAAGGCCTGGGCGCGGCTGTTGACCTCGGCAGAGGCCTTGCGGATGTGCTCGACCATGGTCGACAGCGCTTGGCTCATCTGGTTGAAGGCGCGCGCCAACTGACCGATTTCGTCGTTGCTCGAGACGTTCAGGCGCACGCTCAAATCACCCGCGCCCAAGGCTTCGGCCTGACGCACCAGATCCCCCAGCGGCGCCAGTTTGCTGCGCAGCAACCAGACTGCCGAGCCCACCGCAATCAACATCGCCAACAGACTGCCGATGGCCAATTGGATGCCGACGCTCCAGGTCACGGCGCTGATTTCGGTTTTCGGCATGCTCGCCACCACCGACCACGGGCCGCCGTCGAACGGTACGGCAACGCTGTAGAACGCTTGCGACTTGTCGCTCCAGAACTCGCCTTTGCCCGGGGTTTTGGCCAGGTCGACGATGGCCGGGATCGCCTGATCCAGCGCTTGCACGCCGGCAATCGGCACCAGCCATTTGCTTTGTTCGTCGAGCAACGCCAGCGAGCCAGTCTGGCCGATGCGAAAGCGCTGCAGGTTGGCGAACTGCGCGTTCTGCGCGTCGGTGTAATCGAAACCTACAAACAACACGGCAATGACCTTACCGCTGGTGTCTCTGACCGGCGTGTATTGGGTCATATAGGAGCGTTCGAACAACAAGGCGCGGCCGACGTAACTCTGCCCGGCGATCAACCGTGCGTAAGCCGGGTGAGCGTGATCCAGCAAGGTGCCGATAGCGCGGGTGCCGTCCTGCTTGCTCAGGGAGGTGCTGACGCGAATGAAGTCTTCGCCGCTGCGCACAAACACCGTGGCTACGCCGGCGGTCATTTGCTTGAACTCGTCGACTTCCTGGAAGTTGTTGTTCAACACTTCGCTGCCCAGATGCAGCCCCGGCGTCTGCACGCCGGCCACGCTCACAGGTTCGTCCGGGTGCACGCTCAGGCCCGCGCTGAAGCGCTTTTCGAACAAGCCGCTGAGGCGCTGGGTGCTTTCACGCAACGTGCCGTGGAAGGTGCTCAACTGATCGGCGAGCAAGCGCGCTTCACTGGCCAAATGCTCTTCGCGGGTGGCGAGGTTGGCAGTGTCCAGCGAACGCAAGGCGAACACGGTGCTGCCGCTGATGACAATCGCCAGTATCACGGCAAGCGCAAGACCTAGCTGTGAGGCGATCCGGGCACGGGGTTGAGACATGACAGCTCCTGGCCAAGCGACCGGATCCTCCTTGATCCGGTTGGGCGCTCAGCAAAATTTCTAATAATTGGATAACGCGTGTAGGCGTAGCGCAGAACCTGCACGAAGGTTCCACCAGCAGATATTCGGCGGCAAATCTGAATACTTGAGTTATTAACCCGGTTATAGCGCAGAACTGATGACAGTCCGTGATGCCGCCACCCGTTCGGTAGCAGCTGGCGCAGCCTGCGTTCGGCGGCGTAGCCGTTATGTAGCAGCTGGCGCAGCCTGCGTTCGGCGGCGTAGCCGTCGTGAAATCAGCCAGCGCGGTGTTTCAGGTTCAGCGTGGGCGCAGGTTTTACGACGGCTTTGCCGCCGGACGCAGCCTCGCGGTGCTCGGCAGCTGCTACATAGAGCGTGTTTGCCGGGTGCGGTTTTGGTCAGCTCAGGTGTTCAACCGGGGGCAATTCCATGGCGCGGACTTCGCCCTGCAAAAAGTCGCTGAGCCTGCGCATGCGCTCACCGCCGGGACGGGTTTTCGGCCACACCAGGTAATATTTTTCCCCGCTGGCGACGGCGGTCGGCCACGGCAGACTCAGGCGACCTTGCGCGACATCTTCGGCGACCATCAGCAGGTCGCCCATCGACACGCCATAACCGCGAGCGGCGGCGATCATGCCCAGCTCCAGCGTGTCGAACACCTGCCCGCCCTTCAGCGAAACCTTGTCGGCGAGCCCCATGCGTTCCAGCCAATTGCGCCAGTCACGCCGGTCCGGCGCCGGGTGCAGCAGCTCGGTGCTGGCCAGTCGCGCGACATCCCACGGTTGATCGTCGAGCAGGTTCGGCGCACCGACCGGGATCAGTTCTTCCGGAAACAGCAACGTTGTCTCCCAATCCGGGGGGAAGTTGCCACGGCTGAGGATCACCGCGCAGTCGAACGGTTCGTGGTTGAAATCCACCGCGTCGATGTCCATCCAGGCGCTGGTCAATTGCACTTCGTTGCCCGGCTGCACATGCCGGAAACGGCTGAGCCGCGCCAGCAACCAGCGCATGGTCAGGGTCGACGGAGCTTTCATGCGCAGGATGTCGTCCTCGGCGCGCAAGGTATTGCAGGCGCGTTCCAGCGCGGTAAAACCTTCACGAATGCCCGGCAGAATCAGCCGCGCCGACTCGGTCAATTGCAGGTTGCGCCCACTGCGATGAAACAGCCGACAGGCAAAGTGCTCTTCGAGCGTACGAATATGCCGACTGACTGCACTTTGGGTAATCGACAGCTCTTCTGCCGCACGGGTAAACGAGCTGTGCCGCGCCGCCGCTTCAAATGCGCGCAGGGCATACAGGGGAGGAAGCCGACGAGACATGCGCAAAGCTCCTATCGCGGATGGGGGCAAAAGCGGGATCGGGCAAACTTATCAGAAAGTCCGCTGGATGAGTTTTAATCATGCCACCCATCCTTTTTATCCCTTTGTGAAAACCCCGCAGAGCGCCGAGAATCGAGCCTTTCCCTGTTCAATCTGCCGTAGGAGCGTGATGACCATGCAGCATCCAGCACGTACCGAACTCTGGGCCATCATGCGGCTGGCGGGGCCGTTGATTGCCTCGCAGTTGGCGCACATGTTGATGGTCCTCACCGACACCCTGATGATGGCGCGCCTGAGTCCCGAGGCGCTGGCCGGCGGCGGTCTGGGCGCGGCGACCTATTCGTTCGTGTCGATTTTCTGCATTGGCGTGATTGCGGCGGTCGGCACGTTGGTGGCGATCCTCCAAGGCGCTGGCGATATCGTCGGCGCGGCGCGGCTGACGCAGGCCGGGTTGTGGCTGGCGTGGCTGATGGCGTTGGTGGCCGGGTTGCTGCTGTGGAACCTGAAACCGGTGCTGCTGCTGTTTGGCCAGACCGAAACCAATGTTCAGGCCGCCGGGCAATTCCTGCTGATCCTGCCGTTCGCCCTCCCCGGCTACCTGAGTTTCATGGCCCTGCGCGGGTTCACCAGCGCGATTGGCCGGGCGACACCGGTGATGGTGATCAGCCTGTGCGGCACGGTGGCCAACTTCGTCCTCAACTATGCGTTGATCACCGGCATGTTCGGCTTGCCGAAAATGGGTCTGGTCGGCATTGGCCTGGTGACGGCAATTGTTGCCAACCTGATGGCCGTGGCGCTGGCGCTGCACATTCGCCGGCACCCGGCTTACGACGCTTATCCGTTGCGTCAGGGCCTGTCGCGGCCGAACCGGCAGTACCTCAAAGAACTCTGGCGCCTGGGGTTGCCGATTGGCGGCACCTACGCGGTGGAAGTCGGTTTGTTCGCGTTCGCCGCGCTGTGCATGGGCACCATGGGCAGCACGCAATTGGCCGCGCATCAGATTGCGCTGCAGATTGTTTCGGTGGCGTTCATGGTGCCGGCGGGGCTTTCGTATGCGATCACCATGCGCATCGGCAAGCATTACGGCGCCGGGCAATTGCTCGATGCGCGGCTGGCGGGTCGGGTCGGGATCGTGTTCGGCGGCGCCTCGATGCTCGCGTTTGCGATGGTCTTCTGGTTGTTGCCGAATCAGTTGATCGGGCTGTTTCTCGACCACAACGACCCGGCATTCCGGCCGGTGATTGATCTGGCGGTGAGCCTGCTGGCGGTAGCGGCGTGGTTTGAGTTATTCGACGGTACGCAGACGATTGCCATGGGCTGCATCCGTGGGCTCAAAGATGCCAAGACGACCTTTCTGGTGGGTTTGGGCTGCTACTGGCTGATCGGCGCACCGGCCGCGTGGCTGATGGCGTTCAATCTGAACTGGGGGCCGACGGGCGTCTGGTGGGGCCTGGCGCTGGGCCTGGCGTGCGCGGCGGTGAGTTTGACCTTGGCGTTTGAGTGGAAGATGAAACGGATGATCCGGCGCGAGCCTGCGGTGCAGCAGCGTTTCGAAGTTCCTCAGCCAGAGTGAGATCCCGTGTAGGAGCGAGGCTTGCCCGCGAAGGCTTCGTGTCAGTTAACAAAGATGTCGACTGATACGACGCCTTCGCGGGCAAGCCTCGCTCCTACAGGGGATTTTGCGTTAGCTCATCACTTCTATGGCGGTCTGCTGGCTGCTGCCGAACGTCAGGTATTCGACCAATTCCGCCAGCGGCAGCGGTCGGCTGATCAAATACCCTTGCACCTGATCGCAACCGAACCCGCGCAGCAAATCCAGCTGTGCCGGGGTTTCCACGCCTTCGGCCACCACTTCCAGATTGAGGTTGTGCGCCAGGTTGATCATCGCGTGCACCAGTTTGCGATTCTCTTCGCGTTGCTCCATGCCGCCGACGAAGCTCTTGTCGATCTTCAGCAAGGTGATCGGCAGGCTGTTGAGGTGCACAAACGACGAGAACCCGGTGCCGAAGTCATCCAGTGAGAAGCGCACGCCCAAACGGCCCAGCGCGTCCATGGTTTGCTTGACCAGATCGCTGCGGCGCATCACCGCGGTTTCGGTCAGTTCGAATTCCAGCCATTGCGCCTCGACGCCACGCTCGGTGATCAAGCGACTCAGCGTCGAAAGCAACTGACTGTCCTGAAACTGGCGGAACGACAAGTTGATCGCCATGTGCAGCGCCGGCAGACCGCGTTCGCGCAACGCCTGCATGTCACGCAGCGCCCGGGAAATGACCCAGTAACCCAGCGGCACAATCAAACCGCTCTGCTCGGCCAGCGGCACGAACTCGCTCGGCGGCAGCAAACCGCGTTCGGCGTGGCGCCAGCGCACCAAGGCTTCGAGGCCGACGATCTGCCCGTCTTCGAGGTTCAGGCGTGGCTGGTAATGCAGCTCCAGCTCATCGCGGCGCAAGGCCCGGCGCAGTTCGCTTTCGAGGTCGGCGATGCTCCGGGCATTGCGGTTGATGCGTTCGTTGAAGATATGAAAGGTGCAGCCCTGGGTGCTTTTCGCTTGCTGCATGGCGATGTGCGCGTGCCACATCAGCGGGTCGGCGCCGGCCTGCGCGCGGGCGTGGGCGATGCCCAGGCTGGAGCCGATCAACAGGCTTTCGCCGTCAACCCAATACGGCTCGGCCAGTGCTTCGGTGATGCGTTCAGCCATCCATTCGGCGCGTTGCGGTGCGCGGCGGGTGTCGATCAGCAAGGCAAATTCGTCGCTGCCGAGGCGCGCCAGTTGATCGCCGACCTCCAGCTGACTTTTCAGCCGCGAGACCACTTGCAGGATCAAGCGGTCGCCGGCCTGATGGCCGAGGGCGTCGTTGGCATGGCGAAAGTTGTCGAGGTCGAGGTGGCCGAGCGCGAGGCCGCGCCCGTCGTTTTCCGCCAGGCGCGCGGCGAGCAAGGTCTGGAACCCCTGGCGATTGGCGATGCCGGTCAGCGGATCTTGCTCGGCGAGGCGTTGCAGGGTGTTTTCGAGTACGCCGCGCTCGCGCACATGGCGCAGGCAGCGGCGCAGCATGCCGGGGTCGAGCACGTCGCGCACCAGCCAGTCACTGACACCGTCGGGCGGCGCCGACGGTTCGTGTTCGAGCAACAACACGGTCGGCAGGTTGCAGCGCCCGGGCGCCGGCTGCAGTGCCGGGATCGTCAACAGCACCGCGCTGCGGTTGTCATCGAACAGACTGCTGACCGACTCCCAGCTCGGCGCGCTGATCAGCACTGCCGAGCTCCCCATCGGAGCCAGACACTCGCGCAACAACGCTGTCCACGCTGGCTCTTCGGCCAGTAGCAGCAAACGCAAGGGTTCGACAGGCGTAGACAAGCTAGCTCCCTAGACTCTGCAATAGATGTAGGCGGCAGCATTATGCCGCGCACAAAACCAATGACCAACTGACCTGAGTGTGCAAACGCGGCTTTGTCGCTGGAATACGAACATTAGCCGCAAATTCCCTGCGCATCCTGCGTGAAAGTAACAAAACCGGCAAATGGAGATCGCGTGCTGCGTCACAAGTCGGACAGAGCAGCACAATTCGCTGAGCCTGTTAAAATGCCGGCCCATTTCGCAAATGACTCCCTGATTCCGTATGTCCCGACTCAATCCCCGGCAGCAAGAAGCCGTGAACTACGTCGGCGGCCCTCTATTGGTGCTCGCCGGTGCAGGCTCCGGCAAGACCAGCGTGATCACCCGCAAGATCGCGCACTTGATCCAGAACTGTGGCATCCGCGCCCAGTACATCGTCGCCATGACCTTCACCAACAAGGCAGCGCGCGAGATGAAGGAACGGGTCGGCACCCTGCTCAAGGGCGGCGAAGGCCGTGGCTTGACCGTGTGCACCTTCCACAACCTGGGCCTGAACATCATCCGCAAGGAACACGTGCGGCTGGGCTACAAACCGGGCTTCTCGATCTTCGACGAGACCGACGTCAAAGCCCTGATGACCGACATCATGCAAAAGGAATACGCGGGCGACGACGGCGTCGACGAGATCAAGAACATGATCGGCTCGTGGAAAAACGACCTGATCCTGCCGCCCGAAGCCCTGGAAAACGCGCGCAATCCCAAGGAACAGACCGCCGCCATCGTCTACACCCACTATCAGCGCACGCTCAAGGCGTTCAACGCGGTGGACTTCGACGACCTGATCCTGCTGCCGGTAAAACTGTTCCAGGAACACGCCGACATCCTCGAAAAGTGGCAGAACAAAGTTCGTTACCTGTTGGTGGACGAATATCAGGACACCAACGCCAGCCAGTATTTGCTGGTGAAGTTGCTGATCGGCACGCGTAACCAGTTCACCGTGGTCGGCGACGACGACCAGTCGATCTACGCCTGGCGCGGCGCGCGCCCGGAAAACCTGATGTTGCTCAAGGACGATTACCCATCGCTGAAAGTGGTGATGCTGGAGCAGAACTATCGCTCCACCAGCCGCATCCTGCGGTGCGCCAACGTGCTGATCTCGAACAACCCGCACGAGTTTGAAAAACAACTGTGGAGCGAGATGGGCCACGGCGACGAGATCCGCGTGATCCGCTGCCGCAACGAAGACGCCGAAGCCGAGCGCGTCGCCGTCGAGTTGCTGACCCTGCACTTGCGCACCGACCGGCCGTACAGCGATTTCGCGATTCTGTACCGCGGTAACTATCAGGCCAAACTGATCGAGCTGAAGCTGCAGCACCACCAGATTCCGTATCGTTTGTCCGGCGGCAACAGCTTCTTCGGCCGCCAGGAAGTGAAAGACCTGATGGCCTATTTCCGCCTGATTGTGAACCCGGACGACGACAACGCCTTCCTGCGCGTGATCAACGTGCCGCGCCGCGAGATCGGTTCGACGACCCTGGAAAAACTCGGCAACTACGCCACCGAGCGAAAAATCTCGATGTACGCCGCGACCGACGAAATCGGTCTGGGCGAGCATCTGGACACGCGCTTCACCGATCGCCTGTCGCGCTTCAAGCGCTTCATGGACAAGGTCCGCGAGCAATGCGCCGGCGAAGACCCGATCTCGGCGCTGCGCAGCATGGTCATGGACATCGACTACGAGAACTGGCTGCGCACCAACAGCTCCAGCGACAAGGCTGCCGATTACCGCATGGGTAACGTCTGGTTCCTGATCGAGGCGTTGAAAAACACCTTGGAGAAGGACGAAGAAGGCGAGATGACCGTCGAGGATGCAATCGGCAAACTGGTTTTGCGCGACATGCTCGAACGTCAGCAGGAAGAAGAGGACGGCGCCGAAGGTGTGCAGATGATGACGTTGCACGCCTCCAAAGGCCTGGAATTCCCCTACGTGTTCATCATGGGCATGGAAGAGGAAATCCTCCCGCACCGTTCCAGCATCGAAGCCGACACCATCGAAGAAGAACGCCGCTTGGCCTACGTCGGGATTACCCGCGCGCGGCAGACGCTGGCCTTCACCTTCGCCGCCAAGCGCAAGCAGTACGGCGAGATCATCGATTGCGCGCCGAGCCGCTTCCTCGATGAGCTGCCGCCGGACGACCTGGCCTGGGAAGGCAACGACGACACCCCCGTCGAAGTGAAAGCCGTTCGCGGCAATACCGCTTTGGCAGACATACGCGCGATGTTAAAGCGCTAGAATCGACTACTTTTTAATCAGCCCTGGACGCACAGGCGTCCTTAGAGGAAAGCTTCATGGAAGCACTGCACAAGAAAATCCGCGAAGAAGGCATCGTGCTTTCCGACCAGGTCCTGAAGGTTGACGCCTTTTTGAACCACCAGATCGACCCGGCCCTGATGAAGCTGATCGGCGACGAATTCGCCACGCTGTTCAAGGATTCGGGGATCACCAAGATCGTCACCATCGAAGCCTCGGGCATCGCCCCGGCGATCATGACCGGTCTGAACCTCGGCGTGCCGGTGATTTTCGCCCGCAAGCAACAGTCGCTGACCCTGACTGAAAACCTGCTGTCGGCGACCGTTTACTCGTTCACCAAGAAGACCGAAAGCACCGTGGCGATTTCCCCGCGCCACCTGACCAGCAGCGACCGCGTGCTGATCATCGATGACTTCCTGGCCAACGGTAAGGCGTCGCAAGCGCTGATTTCGATCATCAAACAGGCGGGCGCCACCGTCGCCGGTTTGGGGATCGTGATCGAGAAATCGTTCCAGGGCGGCCGCGCGGAACTGGATGCGCAGGGTTATCGCGTTGAATCGCTGGCCCGCGTGCAATCGCTGAAGGATGGCGTAGTCACCTTCATCGACTAACCCTGTAGGAGCAAAGCTTGCTCGCGATGCAGGCGATGCGGTGTT
Organism: Pseudomonas sp. 43NM1; assembly: GCF_002836905.1. NCBI lineage: Bacteria > Pseudomonadati > Pseudomonadota > Gammaproteobacteria > Pseudomonadales > Pseudomonadaceae > Pseudomonas > Pseudomonas sp. 43NM1. The sequence continues at coordinate 92,435 of NZ_MKGS01000140.1, forward strand.
CCAGATGAACCGGGTATCGCTCTTCGCGGGCAAGCCTCGCTCCTACAGGTCATACGCGACCGCAAATAACGCGCGAATCCTGTAGGAGCGAGGCTTGCCCGCGAAGGCGTCCTCACTGTTGCGCGGTGGCTTTCAGGCCGGTGAGCAGCAGTCGCTGAAACAAGTCTTCTTTCAGCCCTTCCGGCTTCTCCAGCTGCATGCGCTGCAGATGCTCGGGGTATTGCGTCGCCTCGGGCGCATCCAGCGCAGCCTTGCCCAATTCCAGAATCTCGGTGAGTTTGAACTTGCTCTTCAGCCAGTTCAACGCGCGCAATACATCGCGCTCGACCTCAGTGAAATCGCAGCCCAGCGGATACTCCGGAAACAGGTTCGGGTGCCGCGCCTGAATCGTCTGCAAACGCTGCGGATGGTTATCGGCAAAACGCGGATCCATGCGGAAATTCTTCGGCAACTTGCCGACCGCTTGCGCCTGTTCGATCAGCCCCGGCTGAAAGCGTGAATCGCTGACATTCAACAACGCCTCGATCACCGCCGCATCGGTCTTGCCGCGCAAATCGGCGATGCCATATTCGGTGACGACGATGTCGCGCAAGTGCCGTGGAATCGTGCAATGCCCGTATTCCCAGACAATATTCGAACTGACCTCGCCGCCCGACTCGCGCCAACTGCGCAGGATCAGCACCGAACGCGCGCCTTCCAGCGCATGCCCCTGCGCGACAAAGTTGTATTGCCCGCCGACACCGCTGAGCACGCGCCCGTCTTCCAGTTGGTCGGCGACGCCGGCGCCGAGCAAGGTCATGGTGAACACGGTGTTGATGAACCGCGCGTCCAGACGCTGCAAACGCTTGAGCTCTTCCTGACCGTAGAGCTCGTTGATGTAGCTGATACGGGTCATGTTGAATTCGAGGCGTTTTTCCTGCGGCAACTCGCGCAGGCGCTCATAAAAACTGCGCGGGCCGAGGAAGAACCCGCCGTGCACCGAGATGCCATCGGGTTGCGCGGCTTCGTCGAGGGTGCCGTCGTTCGCCTGTTGCTGGGTCGGCACGTCCGGGTAGACCTTGCGCCGGATGATCCCGGCGTCGGCCAGCACCAGCAGGCCGTTGACGAACATTTCGCTGCAACCGTAAAGGCCTTTGGCGAACGCATCGGTGCCGCCCTCGCGCTCGATCAACTGCGCCCACTGGCTGAGGTTCAAATCGGCGAGCAAGGCTTTGTAACCGGCGTTATCGGCCTGACGCGCAAGCAACGCGGCGGTCAGCGCATCGCCCATCGAGCCGATGCCGATTTGCAGCGTGCCGCCATCGCGCACCAGCGTGCTGGCGTGCAGGCCGATGAAGTGATCCTGAAAACCCACCGGCATGTTCGGCGTCGAGAACAGCGTGCTGCTGTCCTTGGCGTCGATCAGCAGATCGAAGGCGTCCATGCCGACTTCCGCATCGCCCGGCATGTAGGGCAAATCGTTGTGTACCTGGCCGACCACGAGGATGGTTTCCCCGGCATCGCGGCGCTTGGCGATCATCGGCAACAGGTCGAGGGTGATGTCCGGGTTGCAACTCAGGCTCAGGCGATCCGGATGCTCGGGATGGCTGGCGACCATCTGCGCCACCAGATTCAAACCGGCGCCATTGATGTCGCGGGCGGCGTGGCTGTAATTGCTGCTGACGTAATCCTGCTGGGCCTGCGCGCTGTTCAGCAGGCTGCCGGGCTGCATGAAAAATTGCTGGACCTGGATGTTCGGCGGCAGGTCGTCACGTTGCAGGTCGGCGAGGAAATCCAGCTCCGGGTAATCACCGAACACGCGCTCCACGAACGGTTCGATGAAGCGCTTCTGCAAGCCATCGCCCAGCGCCGGTCGGCCCAGGCACAGCGCGGTGTAGACCGTCAGCCGCCGCTCGGGCAATTGCGCGATGCGTTGGTACAGCGCGTTGACGAAGTGGTTGGGTTTGCCCAACCCCAGCGGCAGGCCCATGTGAATGTGCGCCGGCAACCGCGCCAGCACCTCATCGACCGCCTGCTCGATAGAACACAGCTGCACCATCGGATCCTCCCTTGAATTGCGTGAATGGGGGTTGGACCGAGCTTGCCGGGGAATTGCTGCAATGAACAGTCTCAGCCGCCAAATCATGCAAGCACTGAGGCCCTCTGTGGGAGCGAGCTTTCTCGCGAAGAGGCCGTGTCAGGCGCCAGCAAAGTTGCCTGACCCAGCGCTTTGAACAGAATCGCAGGCACAAAAAAGCCGCTGGTGAGCGGCTTTTTCGTGACAGATGCGGGCGTGTTACAGGCCGGACATCTCTTTGATTGCGCCTTTGAGCTCGTCATCGGAGCAATCGGCGCAGGTGCCTTTTGGCGGCATCGCGTTGATGCCGGTAATGGCTTTGGCCAGGATGCCGTCGAGGCCGCCCTGGTGATCGGCGCGTTCTTTCCAGGCCGCTGTGTCACCGATTTTCGGTGCGCCCAACAGGCCAGTGCCGTGGCAAGCATTGCAATGTTTTGCAATAACATCTTTCGGCGTTTTGGCGCCGCCGCCACCGGCCGCAACGGCCACTTCCATCCCTTTGCACTCTTGACCCGTTACACAGACCTGGCCGACAGGCGCAAGGCGTTTGGCAATGTCATCGGTAGTCGCAGCTTGTGCGCTGACAGCCCATAGGGCCAGTACGGTTGCTGGTGCAGCCAGCATTTTCATAATTAGGTTCACGCGTTCACCCTCAATGGTGGCTATTCACGCCCGCGGCCACGGTTCGCAGGCGGGCGCAAGTATAACGGCAAGCCCGCCACACTGAAACAACCCCAAAGTCGAAGGGGTCTTGTTGTGTGGGGTAAAACCCTTCGGGCGCCTTCGCGATGCTGGCCGGGCGCCTCTTCTGTCAGAAATTCGCTGGAGTGGCTGCGCTGATTAGTCGCGCCGGCGCATCGAACGGATTCCGGAAACGGTGCGGCTTGGTACTTTCAAAGTAGTAGCTGTCGCCGGCTTCGAGCACAAAAGTTTCGCCGCCGACCACCAGTTCCAGCCGACCTTCGACCAGAATCCCGGTTTCCTCGCCCTCATGCGTAAGCATTTCGTCGCCGGTATCGGCGCCCGGCGGGTAAATTTCATTGAGGAACGCGATGGCCCGGCTCGGGTGGGCCCGGCCGACCAGTTTCATGGTCACGGCGCCATCGGAAATATCGATCAGCTCGTTAGCTTTGTAGACGATCTGAGTCGGTTTTTCCTGCAGGATTTCTTCGGAAAAGAACTCGACCATGGACATGGGAATCCCGCCCAACACTTTGCGCAGCGAGCTGATCGAGGGGCTGACGCTGTTTTTCTCGATCATCGAAATGGTGCTGTTGGTGACACCCGCGCGTTTGGCGAGCTCACGCTGCGAAAGACCTTTGAGCTTACGGATGGATTGCAGTCGTTCACCGACGTCCAATGCTGGAGCCTCCAGGGATTCAGGTTGTAGAAAATTTGAGCGTTATCATGGCGACAGCGTTCAGTATTTACAACACTTTGGCCTGAATCCTGTTCAGCGAGGCGACTTCCGGCGCGGCCTGTTTTGCCTCAAGCCCCGGAATAGAGCAGCGGCACCCGGCGCAGGTTGCAGAAGATCTGATAAGGAATCGTGTCGGCGGCCAACGCCACTTCGCTGGCCAGCACGTTTTTGCCCCACAACTCGACGGTCGACCCAAGGCCGGCGTGCGGCACATCGGTCAAATCGATGCAGAGCATGTCCATCGACACCCGCCCGAGCAGTTGGCTGCGCTGGCCGGCGACCATTACCGGCGTGCCGGTCGGTGCATGGCGCGGGTAACCGTCGGCATAACCCATGGCGACCACACCGATACGCATCGGCTTCTGCGTGATGAATCTCGCGCCGTAGCCCACCGGCTCGCCGGCCGGCAGTTCACGCACGCAGATCACTTTTGATTCGAGGGTCATCACCGGTTGCAGGCGCGAGGCCACGGCGTTGGCTTCTTCGAACGGCGTGGCGCCGTAGAGCATGATCCCCGGGCGCACCCAATCGCTGGGGATCTGCGGCCAACCGAGCACGGCTGGCGAGTTGCGCAGGCTGACCTCAGCGGCCAAGCCCTGACGCGCCGCTTCAAACACCGTGACCTGCTCGGCGCTGGCCTGGGCGTGCAATTCATCGGCGCGGGCAAAGTGGCTCATCAAGACGATTTTCGCCACTTTGCCGCTGGCCAGCAGCCGTTGATAAGCCGTCTGGTAGTCCTTGGGATGCAAACCGACCCGGTGCATGCCCGAATCGAGCTTGAGCCACACCGTGATCGGTTTGCTCAGCGCCGCTTGCTCGATCGCTTCGAGTTGCCACAGCGAATGCACCACGCACCAGAAGTCGTGCTCGACGATCAGCGCCAACTCTTCAGCTTCAAAAAAGCCTTCGAGCAACAACACCGGCGCGCGAATCCCCGCCGCGCGCAGCTCCAGCGCCTCTTCAATGCACGCCACCGCAAAGCCGTCGGCCTCGGCTTCCAGCGCTTGGGCGCAACGCACCGCGCCGTGGCCGTAGGCATCAGCCTTGATCACCGCGAGGGCCTTGGCCCCCGCCGTGACTTCACGGGCGATTTGGTAGTTGTGACGCAGGGCTTGAAGGTCGATCAGGGCACGGGCAGGACGCATGGCGGCAGACTTCTAGGCGGTCATGGGAATAAAAACCGGCGCTGGCTGACGGCGTGAACCGCCAACAGCACCGGGAGAGGGATCGTTACAAGCGGTTAAGGCAGTGCGGCAACCACTGACAGCTCAACCAGAATTTCCGGTTCGCACAGCTTCGATTCGACGGTGGCACGGGCCGGGGCGACGCCTTTTGGCAGCCACTGGTCCCACACCGCGTTCATGCCGGCGAAATCTGCATCGATGTCTTTCAGGTAAATCGTCACCGACAGCAAATGGTTTTTGTCGGTGCCGGCCAGATCAAGCAAACGCTCGATGTTGCTCAGGGTTTCGCGGGTCTGCTGTTCAATTCCGGCGCTCAGGTCATCGCCAACCTGCCCAGCCAAGTACACCGTACCGTTGTGGGCGACGATCTGACTCATGCGTTCATTGGTGAGCTGGCGCTGGATTGCCATGTTTTGCGGACTCCTGGATTTTGCTGCCGTAACGGGAAATATCGAGGCCTTCGGCGCTGATCTGCGGGGTTTTCTTCGCCATCAAATCCGCCAGCAAACGCCCGGAACCACAGGCCATGGTCCAACCGAGCGTGCCGTGGCCAGTGTTCAGGAACAGGTTGCTGAACGGCGTCGCGCCAACGATCGGCGTGCCGTCCGGGGTGGTCGGGCGCAGGCCGGTCCAGAAACTCGCCTGGGCCAGATCGCCGCCCTGAGGATAAAGGTCGTTGACGATCATCTCCAGGGTTTCGCGCCGACGCGGGTTCAGCGACAGGTCAAAACCGGCGATCTCGGCCATGCCGCCAACGCGAATGCGGTTGTCGAAACGGGTGATCGCGACTTTGTAGGTCTCGTCGAGAATGGTCGAAGTCGGGGCCATCGCCGGGTTGGTGATCGGCACGGTCAGCGAGTAACCCTTGAGCGGGTAAACCGGCGCTTTGATGCCCAGCGGCTTGAGCAGTTGCGGCGAATAACTGCCGAGCGCGAGGACGTAGCGGTCAGCGGTTTCGAGCTTGCCGTCGATCCACACACCGTTGATGCGGTCGCCGGCGTAGTCGAGTTTCTGAATGTCTTGGTCGAAACGGAATTCCACGCCGAGTTTCACGGCCATTTCGGCCAGGCGCGTGGTGAAGATCTGGCAGTCGCCGGTCTGGTCGTTCGGCAGACGCAAGGCGCCGGCGAGGATATCGGTGACGCTGGCCAGCGCCGGTTCAACGCGAGCAATACCGGCGCGGTCGAGCAGTTCGAACGGCACCCCGGAAGCTTTCAGTACAGCAATGTCTTTGGCGGCGTTGTCGAGCTGCGCCTGGGTGCGGAACAGTTGCGTGGTCCCCAGGCTGCGGCCTTCGTAGGCGATGCCGGTTTCGGCGCGCAATTCGTCGAGGCAGTCGCGGCTGTACTCGGACAGACGGACCATGCGCTCCTTGTTTACCGCATAGCGGTTGGCGGTGCAGTTACGCAGCATTTGCGCCATCCACAGGTATTGGTCGATGTCGGCAGTGGCCTTGATCGCCAATGGCGCGTGGCGTTGCAGCAGCCATTTGATCGCTTTGAGCGGCACGCCCGGCGCGGCCCACGGCGAGGCGTAACCCGGCGAGACCTGCCCGGCGTTGGCGAAACTGGTCTCCATGGCAGCGGCCGGCTGCCGGTCCACGACCACCACTTCAAATCCGGCACGGGCCAGATAGTAAGCACTGGCGGTACCGATGACGCCGCTACCCAAGACCATAACGCGCATTTTTATTTCCCTCATCGCGGCGGACCGCTGACGTGTGTTGTGCAGATCAATGTGAGCAAACCGATGATGTGCGCAGTTTAAAAAAGATCAGCCAGTGCTTTTCACTATATAAGTGCCTATATTTGGCGACAATTCTCGGCAAAAACCCTTTTCACGGAGGCGCATCCCCTATGCGTACCAACACTCAGACCAAACGTGAGCTGGACAAGATCGACCGCAACATCCTGCGGATCCTGCAAGCGGACGGGCGCATTTCCTTTACCGAGCTGGGGGAAAAGGTCGGCCTCTCGACGACGCCGTGCACCGAGCGCGTGCGTCGGCTGGAACGCGAAGGGATCATCATGGGCTACAACGCCCGGCTCAATCCGCAGCATTTGAAGGGTAGCTTGCTGGTGTTCGTCGAGATCAGTCTCGACTACAAATCCGGCGACACTTTCGAAGAGTTCCGACGCGCGGTGCTGAAGCTGCCGCACGTGCTGGAGTGCCATCTAGTGTCAGGGGATTTCGACTATCTGGTGAAAGCGCGGATTTCCGAGATGGCGTCTTACCGCAAATTGCTCGGCGACATCCTGCTGAAACTGCCGCATGTGCGCGAATCGAAGAGCTATATCGTGATGGAAGAAGTCAAAGAGAGCCTGTGCCTGCCGATCCCGGATTGAGATCAAGTCGGCTGGGCGGACGCCATCGCGAGCAAGCAAGCTCCCACAAGGACAGCGCGGTACCTGTGGGAGCGAGCTTGCTCGCGATGGGATCGACCCGGTCAATCCGCAGGAACGCGACCGTTAGACCAACACCTGCCGCGTCGACGCCATGTACTCATGAATCTGCTTCTCCACCCGCGGATGGATCAGCTCCACCGGCCCGCGCCCGTTGGGGCATGGCAGGGTTTTGGTGGTGCCGAACAACCGGCAGATCAGCGGCCGCTCGTCGTACACGGTGCAGCCGTTTGGCCCCAGGTGTACGCAGTTCAGCTCATCCATCGCCGCGTCCTGCTCGGCGCGGGTCTTGCGCGGCAGGCGCGACATTTCTTCCGGCGAGGTGGTCACCGGGCCGCAGCAGTCATGGCAGCCAGGCACGCACTCGAACGAGGGGATCTGCTGGCGCAAGGTGCGAATTTTCTGACTGTTACAGCTCATCGAAGCGGTGACTCAAACGAAATAGAACGCGATTCTGACGCATAAGCTGCGATCCATACAGCCGCAACCGACCAATGTTGCCCGCGCCGGAAGGTCCGGCTTATCCTCCGTCGACTTTTTCAAACACGATAATCAGGAACCCACGCATGAATGCCCCTGCCCGGCACACCGCCTCTTATTACGCCGCCAGCAGCCTGCCGCAGCCCGATCACCCGGTGCTGCAAGGCGAGTTGATTGCCGATGTGTGCGTGGTCGGCGGCGGGTTCTCCGGGTTGAACACGGCGCTCGAACTGGCCGAGCGTGGCCTCAGCGTAGTGTTGCTCGAAGCGCACAAGATCGGCTGGGGCGCCAGCGGCCGCAACGGCGGGCAGCTGATTCGCGGCGTCGGCCATGGCCTCGATCAGTTCGCCAACGTCATCGGCGCCGACGGCGTGCGGCAGATGAAACTCATGGGCCTGGAAGCGGTGGAAATCGTCCGCCAGCGCGTCGAGCGTTTCCAGATATCGTGCGACCTGACCTGGGGTTATTGCGATCTGGCGAACAAACCCCGCGATCTCGAAGGTTTCGCCGAGGACGCCGAAGCACTGCGCAGCCTCGGATATCGCTACGAAACGCGCTTGCTGCAAGCCCATGAAATGCACTCGGTGGTGGGCTCGGATCGTTACGTCGGCGGTTTGATCGACATGGGTTCCGGGCATTTGCACCCGCTGAACCTGGCGCTCGGCGAAGCGGCGGCCGCGCAGCAACTGGGGGTCAAACTGTTTGAACACTCGGCGGTCACCCGCATCGATTACGGCCGCGAAGTGACGGTGCAGACCGCCCAGGGTTCGGTGCGCGCTAAAACGTTGGTACTCGGTTGCAACGCTTACCTGCAAGACCTCAACCCCGAACTCAGCGGCAAAGTGCTGCCGGCCGGCAGTTACATCATCGCCACCGAGCCGTTGAGCGAGGAACAGGCGCATAACCTGTTGCCGCAGAACATGGCGGTGTGTGATCAACGGGTCGCGCTGGATTATTACCGGCTCTCGGCGGACCGACGTTTGCTGTTCGGCGGCGCCTGCCATTACTCGGGGCGCGACCCGAAAGACATCGCCGCGTACATGCGGCCGAAGATGCTCGAGGTATTCCCGCAACTGGCCGGGGTGAAAATCGATTATCAGTGGGGCGGGATGATTGGCATCGGCGCCAATCGCTTGCCGCAGATCGGCCGGCTCAAGGATCAGCCGAATGTGTATTACGCCCAGGCCTATTCCGGGCACGGGGTGAATGCCACGCACCTGGCCGGCAAGTTGCTCGCCGAAGCAATCAGCGGCCAGCACAGCGGCGGCTTTGATTTGTTTGCGCAGGTGCCGCACATCACCTTCCCCGGCGGCAAGCATTTGCGCTCACCGTTGCTGGCGTTGGGGATGTTGTGGCATCGGTTGAAAGAGTTGGTTTGAGAGATTTTTGGCGTTTGTAAGGACGCCTTCGCGGGCAAGCCTCGCTCCTACAGGTATCCAGCGCATAACCTTTAGGAGCGAGGCTTGCCCGCGAATGGACCTGAAGAACACCACAGACTTCAAATCCGCCAAAACGGCTTCAGCCCCTCCTCCAGCGCTTGCTCCCGGCTCAAGCCAACATCGCGCAACTGTTCGGTCGTCAGGTTCAGCAACGCCTTGCGTGTATGCAAACGCCGCCAGAACAGATGCCAGCGACTCAGGCAGGACGGCGCATTGCGCATCGCCGCCGCGCGGGTGCCGTTTTCCTGCCCTGCCGCCAGTTCCTGACTGTGTAACGTCAGCCGCACATCGCTCAAGCCGTTCATTTTGATTGCTCCTGTTTACTTGGGTAGCCAGAGCTTTCATGATGCGCGGACGTTGAAAAGCATTACAGATTCAAAGCAACTGTATTAATTCCATACAGATTGACCATTCAAGGCTCTGAATCGCGTATTTAAAGCTGATCTGTACTGGTTAACCGCATCACCCGCGCCGAGGCTGCACCATGACTCTCTACGTCAATCTCGCCGAATTGCTCGGCACACGTATCGAACAGGGCTTCTATCGTCCCGGCGACCGGCTGCCGTCGGTGCGGGCCTTGAGCGTGGAACACGGGGTCAGCCTGAGCACCGTGCAACAGGCTTATCGGGTGCTCGAAGACAGTGGCTTGGCGACGCCGAAACCCAAGTCCGGCTACTTCGTGCCGGTTGGCCGCGAGTTGCCGGAGCTGCCCGCCATCGGTCGCCCGGCGCAACGCCCGGTGGATATTTCGCAGTGGGATCAGGTGCTGGAATTGATCCGCGCGGTGCCGCGCAAAGACGTGGTGCAACTGGGCCGGGGCATGCCGGACATCACCACGCCGACCATGAAACCGTTGCTGCGCGGGCTGGCGCAGATCAGTCGGCGCCAGGACATGCCCGGTCTGTATTACGACAACATCCACGGCAACCTCGACCTGCGCGAACAGATCGCCCGGCTGATGCTCGATTCCGGCTGCCAATTGAGCGCCGCCGACCTGGTGATCACCACCGGTTGCCACGAAGCGCTGTCCACCAGCATTCGCTCGATTTGCGCGCCGGGCGACATCGTCGCGGTGGACTCGCCGAGCTTTCACGGCGCCATGCAAACCCTCAAGGGCCTGGGCATGAAAGCCCTGGAAATTCCCACCGACCCGCTCACCGGCATCAGCCTCGACGCACTGGAACTGGCGCTCGAACAATGGCCGATCAAAGCCATTCAACTGACGCCCAACTGCAACAACCCGCTGGGCTACATCATGCCCGAGGGGCGCAAACGCGCGTTGCTGAACCTGGCGCAGCGTTTTGACGTGGCGATCATCGAGGACGATGTGTATGGCGAATTGGCCTACAACTACCCGCGTCCACGGACGATCAAATCCTTCGACGAAGACGGCCGCGTCCTGCTTTGCAGCTCGTTTTCCAAAACCCTGGCCCCAGGGCTACGGATTGGCTGGGTAGCGCCGGGCCGCTATCTGGAACGGGTGCTGCACATGAAATACATCAGCACCGGCTCCACCGCGCCGCAACCGCAGATCGCGATTGCCGAATTCCTCAAGGGCGGCCACTTCGAGCCGCATCTGCGGCGGATGCGCAGCCAATATCAGCGCAATCGTGACTTGATGATCGATTGGGTCAGCCGTTATTTCCCGGCCGGCACACGCGCCAGTCGCCCGCAGGGCAGCTTCATGTTGTGGGTCGAATTGCCGGAAGGTTTCGACACCTTGAAACTGAATCGGGCGCTGCACGATCAAGGCGTACAGATTGCCGTCGGGAGCATTTTTTCCGCCTCGGGCAAGTACCGCAATTGCCTGCGAATGAACTACGCTGCCAAACCGACGCCGCAGATCGAAGACGCCGTGCGCAAGGTCGGCGCGGCGGCGATCAAGTTGCTGGCCGAAACAGATTTCACCACCGACTGACCTTTCTCGGAAAACCGGCATCCTATGCCGACAACCGCCGCCACTCGGAACGATCCTACGTGAGAGCCAGACCACCGCTGTACGTGCTTTTGTTACTCACCGCGCTCCTTGGCGGTTGCGCCAGCATCAGCGCCCCGCGCGAGCCGAGCTCAGCGCTGCCAGCAGCCGATTCGGCGTTTGGCCGCTCGATCCAGGCCCAAGCGGCGCCGCATCAAGGGCAATCCGGGTTTCGCCTGTTGTCCAACAGCACCGAAGCCTTCATGGCCCGCGCCGAGTTGATCCGCAACGCCCAGACCAGCCTCGACTTGCAGTACTACATCGTCCACGACGGCATCAGCACGCGGATGCTCGTCGAGGAATTGCTCAAGGCTGCCGACCGTGGCGTGCGCGTGCGCATCCTGCTCGACGACACCACCAGCGACGGCCTCGACCAGATCATTGCGACGCTGGCCGCGCATCCGCAGATTCAGATTCGCCTGTTCAACCCATTGCACCTGGGCCGCGCCACCGGCGTGACGCGGGCCATGGGCCGTTTGTTTGACCTGTCGCTGCAACATCGACGCATGCACAACAAGCTGTGGCTGGCCGACAACAGCGTCGCCATCGTCGGCGGACGCAACTTGGGCGATGAGTATTTCGACGCCGAGCCGAACCTGAATTTCACCGACATCGACATGCTCAGCGTCGGCCCGGTCGCCGAGCAGCTCGGGCACAGTTTCGACCAGTACTGGAACAGTGCGCTGAGCAAGCCGATCGACGATTTCCTCAGCAGCAAACCAACCGCCAAGGACCTGCAAGAGACCCGCGCGCGGCTGGAGCAGTCTCTGCAAGAGACGCGCAAACAGAACCACGCGCTGTATCAGCAGTTGATGATTTACGACAAACACCCGCGCCTGGATATCTGGCGCAGCGAGTTGATCTGGGCCTGGAACCAGGCACTGTGGGACGCGCCGAGCAAGGTGTTGTCCAAGGGCGAACCCGATCCGCAGTTGCTGCTGACCACGCAACTGGCACCGGAACTGACCGGGGTCAGCAAAGAGCTGATCATGATTTCGGCGTATTTCGTTCCGGGGCAACCGGGGCTGGTTTACCTCACCGGGCGCGCCGACGCGGGCGTCACCGTGAGTTTGCTCACCAATTCGCTGGAAGCCACCGACGTGCCGGCGGTGCACGGCGGGTATGCGCCGTATCGCAAAGCGTTGCTGGAGCACGGGGTGAAGTTGTTCGAGTTGCGTCGCCAGCCGGGTGAAGGTGGCGGCAGTGGCCCGAACCTGTTCCGGCGCTCGGCGTATCAAGGCTCGGATTCGAGTTTGCACAGCAAAGCGATGATTTTCGACCAGAAGAAATCGTTTATCGGCTCGTTCAATTTCGACCCGCGTTCGGTGCTGTGGAATACCGAAGTCGGGGTGCTCGTGGACAGCCCGGAACTCGCCGCGCACGTGCGTGAACTGGCACTGCAAGGCATGGCGCCGCCGCTCAGTTACGAGGCGAAACTGCAGGATGGAAAAGTGGTTTGGGTGACCGAGGACGACGGCAAAATGCACACGTTGAGCAAAGAGCCGGGCAGTCTGTGGCGGCGGTTCAATGCGTGGTTCAGCACCACCGTAGGCTTGGAGCGGATGCTGTAGTCAAGCTTTACTGATCAATTGTAGCGAGGGAGCTTGCCCCCGCTGGGCTGCGAACCAGCCCCAACGTTGACGACACGAATCTACCCGTTATGTCGCGTTGGATGGTTTTACGACTGCTGCGCAGCCGAACGGGGGCAAGCCCCCTCGCCACACAAGCTCGCTCCCACAGGTTTTGTGTTCAGTTTCAGGCAGGTTCGGCCACTGCGCCAAACGCACCTTGGCGCATCAGCAATATCACCAACCCAAACGCCCCCGCCGCCATCAGCAAGGGCAACGCGTGTCCGCTGATCCACTGGCTGCCCGCCCCGGCCGCCAACGGCCCGATCAGGCAACCGATGCCCCACAGCTGCGCGATGTGCGCATTGGCCCGCACCAGCGCGTCGTCGCGGTAGCGCTCACCGATCAAGATCAGCGACAAGGTAAACAACCCACCAGCGCTCGCGCCGAACAACACCCACAGCGGCCAGATCAGCAACGTGTCGAGCAGCAGCGGAATCGCCAGGCTCGACACCAGCAGCACGACTGCGCAAGCGGTGAACAGACTGCGCCGCGACACCCGATCCGCCAGCGCGCCAATCGGCAATTGCAGCAACGCATCGCCGACCACCACCGTGCTGACCATCGCCAAAGCAATCTCGGCAGTGAAGCCCTGGCGCAGGCAATACACCGGCAGTAGCGTCAGGATCATCGCCTCGAACGCGGCGAACAGCGACACCGCCCAGGCAATCGCCGGCAAGCCTCGGCAGAACGTCCACAAATCACCGAACGTCACGCTGCTCGCTTCACTGGCCGGCGCGCCGCTGCGCCCGAGCAACAGCAATGGCGCAGAAATCAGCAAACCGACGCCGACCCAGAAACCGTAATCGTGATCAGTGCCCAAGGCCCCCAGCAACAACGGCCCGCCGAGTTGGCTCAACGCGTAACTGCTGCCGTACAGCGCCACCAAACGGCCACGCCACTGCTCGACCACCAACTGATTGATCCAGCTTTCGCCAAGGATAAACACCAACGTAAGGATCACGCCGATCATCAGCCGCAGCAGCAGCCAGATCGGGTAACTCGGCAACAGCGCCAGCAAACCGATGGACACCGCCCCGGCCCACAGGCACAAACGCATCAGGTTAGCGGTGCCGAAACGCGCCGCCAGATGGCTGGAGATCTTCGCCCCGACCAACACTCCAATCGCCGGCATGGCGGCCATGACGCCAATCGCGAATGAGCCATAACCCCAGCTCTCGAGGCGAAACGACACCAGCGGCATGCTCACGCCGAGGGCCAGGCCAACGCTCAAGACAGACGCCAACACGGCGAAATAAGTCGCCCAACGCATGTTCCACGCTCCTGTGGATATTTTTATATTCAGCACAAAACAATGTGGGAGCGAGCTTGCTCGCGATGGCGGTTGCACATTCAACACTGATGTCGACTGTTACACCGCTATCGCGAGCAAGCTCGCTCCCACAAGGGATCTTCGTTGTGTGGTGCTTACAACTTGATCCAGGTCGCCTTCAGTTCGGTGTATTTGTCGAACGCGTGCAGCGATTTATCGCGACCGTTGCCCGACTGCTTGAAGCCACCGAACGGTGCGGTCATGTCGCCGCCGTCGTACTGGTTGACCCAAACGCTACCGGCGCGCAGTGCCTTGGCGGTCAGGTGCGCCTTGGAGATGTCCTTGGTCCACACCGCTGCGGCCAGGCCATACGGCGTGTCGTTGGCGATCTGGATGGCTTCTTCGGCGGAGTCGAAAGCAATCACCGACAGCACTGGGCCGAAGATTTCTTCCTGAGCGATTTTCATCGCGTTGTTCACGCCGTCGAAAATCGTCGGCTCAACGTAGGTGCCACCGGTTTCCTGCAAGATGCGCTTGCCGCCCGCGACCAGTTTGGCGCCGTCGGTGTGGCCGGATTCGATGTAGGACAGCACGGTGTTCATCTGCTGCGTGTCCACCAGCGCGCCGACGTTGGTCGCCGGGTCCAGCGGGTTGCCCGGCTTCCAGGTTTTCAGTGCTTCGATCACCATCGGCAGGAAGGTGTCCTTGATCGAACGCTCGACCAGCAGGCGCGAACCGGCGGTGCAGACTTCGCCCTGGTTGAAGGCGATGGCGCTGGCGGCGGATTCGGCGGCGGCTTGCAGGTCCGGCGCATCGGCAAAGACGATGTTCGGGCTCTTGCCGCCGGCTTCGAGCCAGACGCGTTTCATGTTCGATTCGCCGGAATAGATCAGCAATTGCTTGGCGATCTTGGTCGAACCGGTGAACACCAAGGTGTCGACGTCGTTGTGCAGGGCCAAAGCCTTGCCGACGGTGTGGCCGTAGCCCGGCAGGACGTTGAGCACGCCTTTCGGAATACCGGCCTCAACCGCCAGCGCGGCGATGCGGATGGCGGTCAGCGGCGATTTTTCCGACGGCTTGAGAATCACCGAGTTACCGGTGGACAGCGCCGGCCCGAGTTTCCAGCAGGCCATCATCAACGGGAAGTTCCACGGCACGATGGCGCCAACCACGCCCACCGGCTCGCGGGTCACCAGGCCCAGTTGATCGTGCGGAGTCGCGGCGACTTCGTCATAAATCTTGTCGATCGCCTCACCGCTCCAGCTCAGCGCTTGCGCCGCGCCGGGAATGTCGATGTACAGCGAATCGCTGATCGGCTTGCCCATGTCCAGGGTTTCGAGCAGCGCCAGTTCTTCGGCGTGCTGCTTGAGCAGGCCGGCGAAACGGATCATCGCGGCTTTGCGTTTGGCCGGAGCGAGGCGCGACCAGACGCCGGAATTGAAAGTAGCGCGGGCGTTTTCCACAGCGCGCTGGGCGTCGGCGGCGTCACAGCTGGCAATCTTGCCGAGCAGACGGCCATCGACCGGGCTGATGCACTCGAAGGTCTCGCTGGAGACGGCGTCGGTGTATTCGCCATTGATGTAGGCGCGGCCTTCGATCTTCAGATCGCGAGCGCGTTGCTCCCAATCGGCACGAGTCAGGGTGGTCATTCGGGTGTCCTCCTCTTGTTGAATACGAGTGCCCCGCGTTTGTTCGCGAGTGCTTTCAGGAATTCCGCCCGGCCAGCCGACTTTCGGCTCAGGGCACCCGCCACCCTAAACCAGTGACCGGGGTTGTTTCAATATATTTGACATAAGGCAGGTAAACGGCCTTGCGGTGTTCATTTTAATAAACATAGACTTTGGCCTTTCCAGCTATCGCGCCGCAATCACGGGGGATTACAACAATGAATATCGAGAACGTGGTCGACTTCAGCCAAGCCAAAACCGAACCGGAACGTTATCGACCGGACGAGGCGAAAATTCTCAAGGGCGATCCCGAACAAGTGGTTTACAACCACTACAACAGCCCTTGCGGCCAGTTGAATGCCGGCGTCTGGGAAGGCGCGGTGGGCCAGTGGCTGGTGAACTTCACCGAACATGAATATTGCGAGATCGTGCAGGGCGTTTCGGTGCTGCGCGATAACGACGGCAACGGTAAAACCGTGCGCGCGGGCGATCGCTTCGTGATTCCGGCGGGTTTTCGCGGTACGTGGGAAGTGCTGGAAGCGTGCCGCAAGATTTATGTGGCGTTTGAGCAGAAGGGCTGAGGATTTGGGGATTTTGGTTGTCTGGGCCGGCCTCTTCGCGGGCAAGGCTCGCTCCTACAGGACGGACGCGATCCCTGTAAGAGCGAGGCTTGCCCGCGAAGGCGTTCTGACAGGCAACACTAACCCGTAGGCAACAAAAAAGGCCCGTATCTCGCGATACGGGCCTTTTTCGTAAGTCGGAAAAATCAATTACTTGATTTTGCCTTCTTTGTAGATCACGTGCTTGCGAACAACCGGATCAAATTTCTTGATCTCGATTTTGTCCGGCGTAGTGCGCTTGTTCTTGTCGGTAGTGTAGAAGTGACCAGTACCGGCGCTCGAAATCAAACGAATCAATTCACGCATGATTAGCTCCCTTAGATCTTGCCAGCTTTGCGGATTTCGGCCAGCACGACAGTGATGCCACGCTTGTCGATGATACGCATGCCTTTGGCAGATACGCGCAGACGCACGAAACGTTTCTCTTCTTCAACCCAGAAGCGGTGATGCTGCAGGTTCGGCAGGAAACGACGACGGGTTTTGTTGTTTGCGTGGGAAATGTTATTCCCAGTCACCGGACCCTTACCGGTAACTTGACATACTCTCGACATGCCTCAGCCCTCTAAAACCACATGCCCAACCCGGCATGGGTTGGCCGCTTAATCTCTCAGTCATTTGGCGCCAGGCGCCGCGTTTCTTTAGAGGTCTTACCGGCTACACCTACAGTGAAGGAACCGGGCCCCTAGAAAAGAGCGCTGCTTTATACCAGAAAGACCTCGAAGCAACAACATTCAGTGTGCGAAGAATTCACAAAAAGCCCATTTTCCGGGCTGTGAGCGCCTTGGATAAAGGCTATCGTCGATGGCGACCGCTCGTCGCAGAGCCTCCACCAACACCTCAACTCAAGACCCTTGCCAACCCTCACACACAAAAATCTGGCGCCTATAGTCGCCCCAAAATGAAAAAGGGGATAGTCATTTGCAAAAGAGCCCTCTAGGGTAGGCCTTTTCCAGACTGCACTTGCAGATGGGCAATCGATCTGTGAAGGAATCTGACCATGCGCCTCGCTGCCTTACCGCTGCTGCTCGCCCCTCTGCTGCTGAGCCCGCTGGCCCACGCTGCGGCCCTGACCGTTTGCACCGAGGCCAGCCCCGAAGGCTTCGACGTAGTGCAATACAACTCGCTGACCACCACTAATGCTTCGGCCGATGTGCTGATGAACCGCCTGGTGGATTTCGATACCGCCAGCGGCAAAGTGGTCGCCAGCCTCGCCGACAGCTGGGAAGTCTCGCCGGACGGCCTGACCTACGTATTCAAACTGCATCCGAAGGTCAAATTCCAAAAAACCGACTACTTCAGCCCGACCCGCGAGTTGAGCGCCGAAGACGTCAAATTCAGCTTCGACCGCATGCTCGACCCGGCGCACCCGTGGCACAAAGTCGCCCAGAGCGGCTTCCCGCACGCGCAGTCAATGCAGTTGCCGGCGCTGATCAAGAAGATCGACGCGCTTGACCCGCTGACCGTGCGCTTCACCCTCGATCACCCGGATTCGACCTTCCTCGCGACGTTGAGCATGGGTTTCGCCTCGATCTATTCCGCCGAATACGCCGACAAACTGTTGAAGGCCGGCACACCGGAAAAGCTCAACAGCCAGCCGATCGGCAGCGGCCCGTTCGTGTTTACGCGGTTCCAGAAAGACGCGGTGATTCGCTACAAGGCCAACCCCGATTACTTCGGCGGCAAGCCGTCAGTCGACCCGCTGATCTTCGCCATTACGCCGGACGCCAACGTGCGCTTGCAGAAATTGCGCCGCAACGAATGCCAGATTGCGCTCTCGCCCAAGCCGCTCGACGTACAAGCCGCGCTGAAAGAGCCGACGCTGAAAGTCGAAAAGACTGACGCGTTCATGACCGCATTCGTCGGCATCAATACCCAGCATCCGCCGCTGGACAAACCGGAAGTGCGCCAGGCGATCAACCTCGCGTTCGACAAGGCCAATTACATCAAAGCCGTGTTCGAAGACACCGCCCAACCGGCGAACGGCCCTTACCCGCCGAACACCTGGAGCTACGCGAAAAACCTGCCCGGCTACGCGCATGACGTGGAAAAAGCCAAGGCATTGATGGCCAAGGCCGGGCTCAAGGAAGGTTTCCAGACGACTATCTGGACCCGCCCTTCCGGCAGTTTGCTGAACCCGAACCCAAGCCTCGGCGCGCAGATGTTGCAGTCGGATCTGGCCGCCATCGGCATTCAAGCGGAGATCCGCGTGATTGAGTGGGGCGAGTTGATTCGTCGCGCCAAGGCTGGCGAGCATGACTTGTTGTTCATGGGCTGGGCTGGCGATAACGGCGACCCGGACAACTTCCTCACGCCGCAGTTTTCCTGCGCGGCGGTCAAGTCCGGCACCAACTTCGCGCGCTATTGCAATCAGGACCTGGACAAGCTGATCAGCGCCGGCAAAACCACCAGCGAACAAGGCGTGCGCACCAAACTCTACGAACAGGCGCAAACGCAGATCCAGCAACAGGCATTGTGGCTGCCGCTGGCGCACCCGACCGCGTTCGCGCTGACGCGCAAGGACGTGCAGGGTTATCAAGTCAGCCCGTTCGGCCGCCAGGATTATTCCAAGGTCAGCATCAAATAGTCCGACCCGACACAAAACCTGTGGGAGCGAGCCTGCTCGCCCCCATGAGTTGGCCGCAGATTTCGCGTTTACCGCAGATCAATTGTAGGAGTGAGCCTGCTCGCGATGGCGCCGTGTCAGTCAACGATCCAGTGCCTGAAAGAATGCAATCGCGAGCAGGCTCGCTCCTACAAGGGTTACGGGTTGGGCGCAGATTTTGGTTTACCGCAGATCAATTGTAGGAGTGAGCTTGCTCGCGATGGCGCCGTGTCAGTCAACGATCCAGTGACTGAAAGAATGCAATCGCGAGCAGGCTTACTCCTACAAGGGTTATGGGTTGGGCACAGATTTTGTGTTTACCGCAGAGCTCATGTGGGAGTGAGCCTGCTCGCGATGGCGCCGTGTCAGTCAACGATCCAGTGACTGAAAGAATGCAATCGCGAGCAGGCTCGCTCCTACAGGGGTGTCCCTGCGTTACATCCAGCCGTACTCAGCCATCGACAGCGGTTCCCCGTCGCCGACGATGAAATGGTCGAGCACGCGCACGTCGATCAATTCCAGCGCCTCTTGCAGGCGTCTGGTGAGCATTCGGTCGGCCTGACTCGGCTCGGGGTTACCGGAGGGGTGGTTGTGGCACAGGATCAGCGCGGCGGCGTTGTGCGCCAATGCGCGCTTGACCACTTGTCGCGGGTAGACGCTGGTGGTGTCGATGGAGCCGCGAAACAGCGTTTCGAATGCCAGCACGCGGTGCTTGGAGTCCAGAAACAGGCAGCCGAACACCTCGTGGGGTTCGTGGCGCAGCATGGATTTCAGATAATCACGCACGGCCACTGGGCTCTCCAGCACCGAATCCCGCCGCAAACGCTCGGCCAAATGTCGCCGGGCCATTTCGAGCACCGCTTGCAGCTGCGCAAATTTCGCCGGGCCGAGGCCGAGATGCCCACTGAAGGTACGCAGATCAGCCTCCAGCAAAGTGCGCAAACTGCCAAATTGACTCAACAGGTGCCTGGCCAGATCCACCGCGCTTTTGCCCAAGACGCCAGTGCGCAGAAAAATGGCCAGCAGCTCAGCATCCGAAAGACTCGCCGAACCCTGCTCAAGTAGCTTCTCCCGCGGCCGTTCCGCCGCCGGCCAATCACGAATACTCATAACACCTCCCTGGTCTGTGGGCGCCGCTGTTCCGTAGCGGTCGCTGTGATATCGTAGCCCATCTTTTTTGCGGGCGAATTCATCCCTGGGGAGGGGGTTTCGCCATGCAGTCATCAACGAAATGAAAGGCAGACCTATGCAGCGGCTGTATCGGAAACGCATCGTTCTGGGCGTCGGCGGCGGCATTGCTGCCTACAAGAGTGCCGACCTGGTCCGCCGCTTGATCGACCAGGGCGCCGAAGTGCGCGTGGTCATGACCCGTGGCGGCAGCGAGTTCATTACTCCGCTGACCATGCAGGCCTTGTCCGGGCACCCGGTTCACCTGGACCTGCTGGACCCCGCAGCCGAAGCGGCGATGGGCCACATCGAGCTGGCCAAATGGGCTGATCTGGTGCTGATCGCGCCGGCCACCGCCGACCTGATCGCCCGCCTCGCCCAAGGTATTGCCGACGATTTGCTGACCACGCTGGTGCTGGCCACCGATGCGGTGGTGGCCGTCGCGCCGGCAATGAACCAGGCGATGTGGCGCGATCCGGCGACCCAAGCCAACCTGCAAACCCTTGAATCGCGTGGCCTCAAGACCTTCGGCCCAGCCTCCGGCAGCCAGGCCTGCGGCGACGTCGGCATGGGCCGCATGATGGAAGCCACCGACCTCGCGCAGTGCGCCGCGGACTGCTTCCAGCGTCAGGCGCTGACCGGCAAACACGTGCTGATCACCGCCGGCCCGACCCAGGAAAACATCGACCCGGTGCGCTACATCACCAACCACAGCTCGGGGAAAATGGGTTTTGCCCTGGCCGAAGCGGCGGTTGAAGCCGGCGCCCGCGTGACGTTGATCACCGGCCCGGTGCACTTGCCGACGCCGGATCGCGTCACGCGCATCGACGTGGTCAGCGCTCGCGACATGCTCGCCGCGTGTGAATCGGCGATCCCCTGCGACCTGTTTATCGCCTCGGCGGCGGTCGCGGACTACCGTCCGGAAGTCGTCGCACCTCAGAAACTCAAGAAAGATCCTACGAACGGCGACGGCTTGTTGCTACAAATGGTGCGCAACCCAGACATCCTGGCCACCATCGCCACCCGTCCCGACCGTCCGTTCAGCGTCGGTTTCGCCGCCGAAACCGAACACCTGCTCGATTACGCAGCACGCAAGTTGAAAGACAAGAATCTGGATTTGATCGTCGCCAACGACGTGGCGAATCCGAGCATTGGCTTCAACAGCGAAGAAAACGCCTGCAGCGTGATCGACCGTGAACTGCACGCCACACTTTTCGCCCAGACCAGCAAGAGCAAAATCGCTCGCCAGCTGATCACTTTTATCGCCGACCGTCTGAACCAGGTTTAATTTACATGCACGCTTTGCAAGCCAAGATCCTCGACCCACGCATCGGCAGCGAATTCCCGCTGCCGCAGTACGCCACGCCAGGCTCCGCCGGCCTCGACCTGCGCGCCATGCTGGAACAAGACACCGTGATCAAGCCGGGCGAAACCCTGCTGATCCCTACCGGCCTGTCGGTTTACATCGGCGATCCGGGCCTGGCGGCGCTGATCCTGCCGCGCTCCGGCCTCGGCCACAAACACGGCATCGTGCTGGGCAATCTGGTCGGTTTGATCGATTCCGATTACCAGGGCCCGCTGATGGTTTCGTGCTGGAACCGCAGCGACAAGGACTTCACCCTCGAAGTGGGCGAACGTCTGGCGCAGTTGGTGTTGGTGCCGGTGGTTCAGGCGCACTTCGAAATGGTTGAAGAGTTCGTCGAAACCGAACGCGGTGCCGGTGGTTTCGGGCATTCCGGTAGCCACTGATCAGACGAAAACCACTGTGGGAGCGAGCTTGCTCGCGATGACGGCCACACATTCGACAAAGGTGTCGCCTGCCAGCGCGAGCAAGCTCGCTCCCACAGGTTCTCGTACTGCAAATTGCACAGCTGTCATCTGGAAGGTTTACCACTGAAAATCAAGGGATTGGCCGGCAAAATACCGGCTAATGCGACGATCATGGCCTTTTCGCACCACGAACTCTCTGTGGAAAATGCCGTCATACCCTTCAGTTTGAGCCAGCCCAAGCGTCAATCGCTGGCCGGTCCAGTCACTTTCGAAATGGAGCATTTCCACAGATGAGCAGTCCAGCCCAAGTCGCACCCAAGTTCCCCGACAGCATTTTCCGCGCCTACGACATTCGCGGCACCGTCCCGGAATTTCTCAACGGCGAAACCGCTTATTGGCTCGGCCGCGCGATCGGCGCCCAGAGCCTTGCCCAGGACGAACCGAATGTTTCCGTTGGCCGCGACGGCCGCCTGTCCGGCCCGGAATTGGTCGAACGCCTGATCCAGGGCCTGGCCGACAGCGGCTGCCACGTCAGCGACGTCGGCCTGGTGCCAACACCGGCGCTGTATTACGCCGCCAACGTACTGGCCGGCAAATCCGGCGTGATGTTGACCGGCAGCCACAACCCGTCGAACTACAACGGTTTCAAGATCGTCATCGCTGGCGACACCTTGGCCAACGAACAGATCCAGGCGCTGCACGAACGCCTCAAGACCAATAACTTGAGCAGCGGCAAGGGCAGCATCACCAAGGTCGAAATCCTCGATCGCTACAACACCGAAATCGTCCAGGACATCAAACTGGCCCGTCGCCTCAAAGTCGTGGTCGACTGCGGTAACGGCGCGGCTGGCGTGATCGCCCCGCAATTGATCGAAGCGCTGAACTGCGAAGTCATCCCGCTGTTCTGCGAGGTCGACGGCAACTTCCCGAACCATCACCCGGACCCGGGCAAGCCTGAAAACCTCGTCGACCTGATCGCCAAGGTCAAGGAAACCAACGCCGACCTGGGCCTGGCCTTTGACGGCGACGGCGACCGTGTTGGCGTCGTTACCAACACCGGCAGCATCGTCTACCCGGACCGCTTGCTGATGCTGTTCGCCCGTGACGTACTGGCGCGCAACGCCGACGCGGAAATCATCTTCGACGTCAAATGCACTCGTCGCCTGACGCCGCTGATCAAGGAATACGGCGGTCGCCCACTAATGTGGAAGACCGGTCACTCGTTGATCAAAAAGAAAATGAAACAAACCGGCGCGCTGTTGGCCGGCGAAATGAGCGGGCACATCTTCTTCAAGGAGCGCTGGTTCGGTTTCGACGACGGTATCTACAGCGCCGCGCGCCTGCTGGAGATCCTCAGCAAGGAAAAATCCACCGCCGAAGAGCTATTCGCGACCTTCCCGAACGATATTTCTACGCCTGAAATCAATATCAATGTGACCGAAGAGAGCAAATTCAGCATCATTGATGCTCTGCACGACGCGAAGTGGGGCGAAGGCGCCGACCTGACCACCATCGACGGCGTGCGAGTCGACTACGCCAAAGGCTGGGGCCTAGTGCGCGCGTCCAACACCACACCGGTGCTGGTGCTGCGTTTCGAGGCCGATGACGAGGCTGAATTGCAGCGCATCAAGGACGTGTTCAAAGTCCAGTTGAAGCGCGTTGCACCTGATCTCCAACTACCGTTTTGATCTTCTGATTCACCCGGAGCCCTGAATGACCCTCGAACGCGAAGCCGCCGCCAACACCGCCAAGGTCCTGTCCGAAGCACTGCCTTACATTCGCCGCTACGTCGGCAAGACGCTGGTGATCAAATACGGCGGCAACGCGATGGAAAGCGAGGAGCTGAAAACCGGCTTCGCCCGCGACATCGTGCTGATGAAAGCCGTGGGCATCAACCCGGTGGTGGTTCACGGTGGCGGCCCGCAAATCGGCGACTTGCTCAAGCGTCTGTCGATCGAGAGTCACTTCATCGATGGCATGCGCGTGACTGACGCGCAGACCATGGACGTGGTGGAAATGGTCCTCGGCGGCCAGGTCAACAAGGACATCGTCAACCTGATCAACCGTCATGGCGGCAGCGCCATCGGCCTGACCGGCAAAGACGCCGAGCTGATCCGCGCGAAAAAGCTCACCGTGACCCGCCAGACACCGGAGATGACCCAACCGGAAATCATCGACATCGGGCAAGTGGGCGAAGTGGTCGGGATCAACACCGATTTGCTGAACCTGCTGGTCAGAGGCGATTTCATCCCGGTGATCGCGCCAATCGGCGTCGGCGCCAACGGCGAGTCGTACAACATCAACGCCGACCTGGTGGCCGGTAAAGTGGCGGAAGCGCTGAAAGCTGAAAAGCTCATGCTGCTGACCAACATCGCCGGCCTGATGGACAAGCAAGGCACGGTCCTCACCGGCCTGACCACCCAGCAAGTCGACGAACTGATCGCCGACGGCACGATCTACGGCGGCATGCTGCCGAAGATCCGTTGCGCGCTGGAAGCGGTTCAGGGCGGCGTCGGCAGCTCGCTGATCATCGATGGCCGGGTACCAAACGCGATTCTGCTGGAGATCTTCACCGATACCGGCGTGGGTACGTTGATCAGTAACCGCAAGCGTCCTTGATTCAGTAACGCCAAAAGATCGCAGCTTTCGTCAGTGCCTACAGGGTTTTCCGATAACCCTGTAGGACCTAGCGAAAGCTGCGATCTTTTTTTGCCTGCGGGAAACGTCTGACCTGATTCAGCGAAACGTCTGACATATCGCCCGGCACTAGTCCGCATAGGATCTTCCCTGAATCCACAGGAGATCTTCCCGATGCAAAAAGACCATGTTCCTTACGGCAGCGATATCTCGGCAGGTTCCTATGCGTGCATAGACTGCGGCCGCGAGTATTCAGGCCCGTCACAAAAATCGATGCCGCCCTGCCCAGACTTCAATAATTCTCCCCATCCACTGAAAGGCTGGAAGGTCCTCAGCGGCCAAGGCGATGCCGTGGAAGATCCGTACCCAAATAATGCCAACAAGTGATCTCGGGAGGCTCAGCATGCAGATCTCGTTCACGATCGACGCTCAGGCTTTCGAGCAGGAGCAAAAGGAGCCGGTCAAAAAGACCCTGAAGATTTCCGACGGCGAAATCGCTCACGCCTTACAACGGATCGCCAAGGCAAGCCTCACTGAATACCTGAAAATGCTGGTCGAAGGCGGGATGCCGAGTCGGGCCGATGAAGCCAAACAGGATCGTTTGCTGTACTTGATCCAAAGCTACTTCGGCCAGACCTTGCCGACCGAATCGCAGATTTCGACGATTTTTCAGCTGACCCAGAGCCAAAGCAAAACCCTGCTGAAAAACACGGTTTCGCGCTTTCGCAATCAGCTCGACGAGATCCTGCAGCACAGCATGCAAGCGGTCATCGAGTCTGCGGAGCACGCACAGACGGTGTATCTGGTGGTCATCAGCTCGGACGTCATCCGTGATGAGCTGAACATGCTGATCACGCAAAACGAGCCGACCTTCAAACCCATTACCAAACGCAAAGGCAGTGCCGGGCAGTTCGAAATCAGCGAGGATTCCCACGCGCTGTTGTGCCAGACGCTGGGCCTGAATGCCGTTCAGTGACATTGTCGCGGTCAGCGGCTTGCTGCTGACCCTGACCACTTTCATGTTCAACCTGGCATGGCCAAGGCTGCATGAGGCGCTGGAACTGGATGAAAATCAGTCGGGGGAACTGGCCAGGAAGCGCAGCAGGGGCAAGGTGCGGGATGTTTTGCTCGCCTGCGCATTGCCTATGACATGCGCTTTTTCGGCGTTGTTTTACGTTAACTTACCTGCCGCCGTAAGGATCATGAGCTCCAGCACACTGGACCTGTGGGACTTCGACGTGGACCGAACGCTCTACGTGTCAGTCGTCCTGGCATTGCTGGTATTTGCGCTATTCAACCTGTGGTTGGCACTGAAACTCGTAAGAAAATGGCAAAGACTGCACTAACGACGCACTCCTTGTAGGAGCGAGGCTTGCCCGCGAAAGCGGTGTATCAGCCAACGAAGATGTTGGATGTTACGGCCTCATCGCGAGCAAGCTCGCTCCCACAAGGGAATGCGGTCAGACGCCGAATTGTGCGCGGTAGGCTTCTACGGCGGGCAGGTGCTGCTTGAGCTGCGGGTCATCGGCGAGGAATTCCAGCACCTGGTTCAGCGAGACAATGCTGATCACCGGAATACCGAAATCGCGCTCCACTTCCTGGATTGCCGACAATTCGCCGTTGCCGCGCTCTTGACGATTGAGGGCGATCAGCACGCCCGCAGCCTTGGCGCCGTCCTGAGTCGCGATGATCTGCATCACTTCACGAATCGCAGTGCCGGCGGTGATGACGTCGTCGATGATCAGCACTTCGCCGCGCAGCGGTGCGCCGACCAGGCTGCCGCCTTCGCCGTGGGCCTTGGCTTCTTTACGATTGAAACACCATGGCAGATCACGCTCGTGATGCTCGGCCAGCGCCACGGCAGTGGTCGCCGCCAAAGGAATACCTTTGTACGCCGGACCAAACAGCACATCGAAGGAAATACCGCTTTCAACAATGGCTGCCGCGTAGAAACGACCCAGCTGCGCCAAGGCCGAACCGCTGTTGAACAGACCGGCATTGAAGAAGTAAGGACTGGTGCGCCCGGACTTCAGGGTGAACTCACCGAAGCGCAAAACGCCGCGATCGATGGCAAAACGAATGAAATCGCGCTGATACGCTTGCATGAAAAAAACCCCAAATACCACGGATTTAGCTAATTAGGTTGACGCCGTGTATCATACACGCACGCGATTTTTGGGGCCATTTATGCGGATCATCAGTGTGAACGTCAATGGTATTCAGGCTGCAGTGGAGCGAGGTTTGCTCAGTTGGCTGCAAGCACAGAATGCCGACGTCATCTGCCTGCAGGACACCCGCGCCTCCGCCTTTGAACTGGACGATCCAGCCTTCCAACTGGATGGCTACTTCCTTTATGCCTGCGAAGCCGAAGTACCCGCCCAAGGTGGCGTGGCTTTGTATTCGCGGCTGCAACCGAAGGCAGTCATCAGCGGTCTCGGGTTCGAGACGGCCGACCGCTACGGGCGCTACCTGCAAGCCGATTTCGATAAGGTCAGCATCGCGACCTTGCTGCTTCCTTCGGGGCAGAACGGCGATGAAGACTTGAACCAGAAGTTCAAGCTAATGGACGATTTCGCCCGTTATCTGGATAAACAGCGACGCAAACGTCGCGAGTACATTTATTGTGGCTCGCTGTACGTGGCGCAACAGAAGCTGGATATCAAGAACTGGCGCGACAGCCAGCAATCCCCGGGCTTCCTGGCACCTGAACGTGCCTGGATGGACGAGATTGTCGGCAACATGGGTTATGTCGATGCCCTGCGCGAAGTCAGCCGTGAAGGCGACCAGTACAGCTGGTGGCCGGACAACGAACAGGCTGAGATGCTCAACCTGGGCTGGCGTTTCGATTACCAGTTGCTGACTCCAGGCCTGCGCCGCTTTGTCCGCAGCGCGCGCCTGCCACGTCAGCCACGGTTCTCGCAGCACGCACCGTTGATCGTGGACTACGACTGGACGCTGACGATCTAAGCGTCGATTCGCAGAAAAAAATGCCCGTATCGCGAGATACGGGCATTTTTTATGCGCCAGGCAACACGGCCAAAACTTCAGGCAACGGCAAAAAACGGCAGCGCAAGGTACAACTTGATCACGATGACATTAATGATGTCGATGAAGAACGCCCCCACCATCGGCACCACCAGAAACGCTATCTGCGATGGCCCGTAGCGCTGCGTTACCGCCTGCATGTTAGCGATGGCCGTAGGTGTTGCACCCAGCCCGAAACCGCAGTGCCCCGCCGCCAACACCGCCGCATCGTAGTTACTGCCCATGATTCTGAACGTCACGAAAATTGCAAACAACGCCATGACCAGCGCTTGCGCAGCCAGAATGATGAAGATCGGCAGGGCCAGTGCCGCCAGGTCCCACAGTTTCAGCGACATCAAGGCAATCGCCAGAAACAGCGACAGGCTGACGTTACCCAACACGGACACTTCACGCTCGAATACCTGATACAAGCCCAGCGCTGAAAGCCCATTGCGTAAAACCACACCAATGAACAGGACGCAGACGAAAGTCGGCAATTCAAGCGCGGTTCCTTGCAGCAAACCATTCAGAAGATTGCCGACCAATAAGCTCACTGCAATCAGCGCGAGGGTTTCGATAAACGAAAATGGCGTGATCGAACGCTCTTTGTTCGGCTGCTCAAAGCCTTTTGGCAAGCGTGGCGCCTCTTGAGTGTGGCAGCCAGGTACTTGAACCCGCTTGATCAGCAGGCGGGCGACCGGGCCGCCAATCAAGCCACCCAACACCAGGCCAAACGTTGCAGAGGCAATCGCCAGCTCGGAGGCAGACGCCAGACCGTACTTCTCACTGAACACCGTCCCCCACGCAGCGCCTGTACCATGACCGCCCGACAACGTAATCGAGCCAGTCAGCAGCCCCATCAGCGGATCGAGCCCGAGCATGGTTGCGAGGCCGATGCCCATGGCGTTCTGGACGATCAGAAGTCCGGCCACTGCCAGCAGAAAAACGCCTACTACGCGACCGCCCTTCTTCAGGCTGGCGAAGTCGGCACTCAAGCCGATCGTGGCAAAAAAAGCCAACATCAACGGCGTCTGCAACGAAGTATCGAAACGGACTTCAATATCAAACGTTCGTGACACCAGCAGAGCCAGGGCAACCACCAAACCGCCAGCAACGGGTTCGGGAATATTGTAATTACGCAGGCAAGCCACGCGTGTAACAAGTCCGCGCCCCAGCAAAAGCACTAAGGAAGCGGCCACCAGCGTTCCATAAAAGTCGAGCTGAATCATTGGAATTGTTCTTGGCTATATATTCAGAGGCGAACTTTTTACCCGCGCACGCCTGATGAATCGGCTGAGTATCTCAACACTGATTGGCTGAAATTCAAGGACCTTCGTTGGCTTGAATATGTCGATATATTTCTAAGTAAATATAACGTGGGGCAACTCTAACAATCGCAAAGTCTGATTGCCAAGAAAGCAGCTAACTTAGAGGCATTGAAGTTGTGACTTAAGATGTAAGAGTCATATTTTATTAAAGAATGCGCGCGTGGTTATCACAGATATCGCGCGCCCTCTATGTCAAATCTGTTAATTGAATTATAAAAATACAAATGCCCTGACAAGTCAGGGCATTTGGTTACAAGCGGCAATCTGAGGGCGGGGCTGATTGGGCCGTTACTTGATCAACCGCAAAGTGAACGGATACCGATAAGGCACACCTTCATTGGCTTTTACGCCAGCGATGATCGTCAGTACCAGACCTGCGATGGCGATCAGACCCAGCAGGAAAAACCCGATGACCACCAATATCAAAAAGAACGAGATGGTCGCGGCGATGGCAACGGTGATCTGAAAATTCAGCGCTTCCTTGCCCTGCGCATCAATGAACGGGTCACTTTCGCGCTTCATCTGCCAGAGGATCAGCGGGCCGATCAACGTACCAAATGGAATCCAGATCCCCAACAAGGCGGACAAGTGACAAAACATCGCCCACTGCCGAGCCTCTTGGCTCGGGGTAGGAAGTAACTCTTGCCCATCACTCATAACATCCTCCTTGGTGTGAAAAACGACTCGCTCAGTCAGCCAATGCAGCTTTTTGCAGTTCGAAAATCTCGTTCATGCCTTTCTTGGCCAATTCCAGCATGGCGTTCAGGTCTTCCGGCTGGAACGGCGCGCCTTCAGCGGTGCCCTGGACTTCGATGAAGCCGCCAGTGCTGGTCATTACCACGTTCAGGTCAGTCTCGGCAGCCGAGTCTTCCAGGTAATCGAGGTCAAGCACAGCCTCGCCCTGGTACATGCCGACCGAAACGGCTGCGATCATTTGCTTGAGCGGGTCGCCACCTTTCAGGCCGCCGCGCTTCTTGATCACTTTCAACGCATCGACCAGTGCAACCATGGCGCCGGTGATGGAGGCAGTGCGGGTGCCGCCGTCAGCCTGGATCACGTCGCAATCGACGTACAGGGTAACGTCGCCGAGCTTCGACATGTCCAGCGCGGCGCGCAGCGAACGGCCGATCAGGCGCTGGATTTCCAGCGTACGGCCGCCTTGCTTGCCGCGGCTCGCTTCACGCTGGTTACGCTCGCCAGTGGCGCGCGGCAGCATGCCGTATTCAGCGGTCAACCAGCCTTGGCCCTGACCTTTGAGGAAACGTGGCACGCCGTTTTCGACGCTGACGGTGCAGATGACTTTGGTGTCACCGAACTCGACCAGCACAGAACCCTCGGCGTGTTTGGTGTAGTTGCGGGTAATGCGGATCGAGCGGAGCTGATCGGCAACGCGACCACTTGGACGTTTCATAGGGAATACCTGTACTGGGGACGGAAAACTGCCGAGCATTATAGAGCCGCGAGCCGCGAGTGGGCACGCCTAAAAAATCCAGCCGACGGCTGAAGCCCGCGAAATTGCCTTAACCGACGGCCTGCAGCCCTTTGTCACAGGGTGTGTTTGGGCGCATCCGCCGCACTGCGCTACAATCCTGCGCCTTTGCTGCCAGTCGGCTCACATTCATTGATATCGGGTTCGCGAAGCCAAGGTTTCGCGCCAGCCTGCACTGCGAGGTACCTCCATGGTGCACAGCATGACCGCCTTCGCCCGCGTCGAATCCGCCGGCGTCCAAGGCACCCTGAGCTGGGAGCTGCGCTCGGTCAACAGCCGCTACCTGGAACCGCATCTGCGTCTGCCGGAATCCTTTCGCGACCTCGAAGGCGCCGTTCGCGAAGCGCTGCGCCAAGGGTTGTCGCGCGGCAAACTGGAATGCACCTTGCGCTTCACCGAGGAAAGCACCGGCAAAACCCTGCAAGTGGACCGCGAACGCGCCGCGCAACTGGTTGCCGCCGCTGAAACAATTGCCGACCTGATCAAGAACCCGGCCGCGCTGAACCCGCTGGAAGTGCTCGCCTGGCCCGGCGTGCTGGTGGGCGACGCGGCGGACCCGCAAGCCTTGAACGCTGAGGCCCTGGCGCTGTTCACCCAAGGCCTGAAGGAATTGAAAGCTGGCCGCGAGCGCGAAGGCGCGGAGCTGGCCCGGCTGATCAATGACCGCCTGACCTCTATTGAAGAAGACGTCGTGACCCTGCGCGGGCTGGTCCCGCAAATGCTCGCCACCCAGCGCCAGAAAGTCCTCGACCGCTTTGCCGACATGAAAGCCGAGATGGACCCGCAACGCCTGGAACAGGAAATGGTCATGCTCGCGCAAAAGAGCGACGTCGCCGAAGAACTGGATCGCCTGAGCACTCACATCATCGAAGTTCGCCGGGTGCTCAAGTCCGGCGGGGCCGCCGGTCGGCGCCTCGACTTCCTGATGCAGGAACTCAACCGCGAAGCCAACACACTGGGCTCCAAAGCCTTCGACCCGCGCAGCACCACGGCGGCGGTCAACCTCAAAGTGTTGATCGAGCAGATGCGCGAACAAGTGCAGAATATTGAGTAAGGCAACCCCGACATGACCCACAGCACCGGCACCCTTTACATCATTTCCGCCCCATCGGGCGCGGGCAAGAGCAGCCTGGTCAAGGCCTTGACCGACGCTGACCAAGAGATTCGCGTCTCGGTTTCGCACACCACCCGAGCCATGCGCCCCGGTGAAGTGAACGGCGTGAACTATCACTTCGTCACGCGCGAAGCGTTCGTGAAGATGGGCGAACACGGCGATTTCCTCGAGCGCGCTGAAGTCTTCGGCAACCTCTATGGCACCTCGCAAAGTCACCTCCAGCAGACGCTGGATGCGGGCCACGACCTTATCCTGGAAATCGACTGGCAGGGCGCCGAGCAAGTGCGCAAGTTGATGCCGCAAGCGCGCTCGATCTTCATTTTGCCGCCATCGCTGGAAGCGTTGCACCAGCGCCTGACCAATCGTGGCCAGGACAGCGACGAAATCATCGACGGGCGGATGCGTGAAGCGGTCAGCGAGATGAGCCACTACGTCGACTACGACTACCTGATCATCAACGACAATTTCGCCCACGCACTGCGCGACCTGCAGGCGATTTTCCGTGCCAATCAGCTGCATCAAAAGCGTCAGCAGCAGCGCAACGGAAAACTTTTGGCCGAATTGCTTGGCTGACAAGCGCTTAATCAGCTCTTCCCAAAACCGCTGCAAGGGCTTTACATTGGCACTTGCAGCGCGTTGAAGGGCTTGGTCAAAAAATCAGCGCTTCCCTAAACGCTGGTGATTTTTTAAACTGTCGAGTCCGCTCGCCCAACCGGGCAGCGCGCATATTGCATTCGCTCCGAGGAATACCATGGCCCGCGTAACTGTTGAAGACTGCCTGAACCACGTGGAAAACCGTTTTGAGCTGGTCATGCTGTCCACCAAACGTGCCCGTCAACTGGCCACCGGCGGCAAAGAGCCACTGGTTCAGTGGGAAAACGACAAGCCTACCGTTGTAGCGCTGCGTGAAATCGCTGAAGGCCTGATGAGCTATGAGTTCATCGCCAATGCTGAAATCGTCGAAGACGAACCGCTGTTCGCAGCGTTCGAGGACGAGTCCAACGAGGCCGTCTAAGCCTATGCCTGGTCGACGTAGCACGGCGCGGGGTCACAGCCAACGGCAGGAGTTAATACTTTGCCGAGCATAGACGCCCTCGCCGATCGCTTATCGACCTACCTCGGCAAGGACCAGGTCAACCTGGTCCGCCGAGCGTATTTCTACGCCGAACAAGCCCACGACGGCCAACGCCGCCGCAGCGGCGAGGCGTACGTCACGCACCCTCTTGCGGTGGCGAATATTCTTGCCGACATGCACATGGACCATCAGAGTTTGATGGCCGCAATGCTGCATGACGTGATCGAAGACACCGGGATTGCCAAAGAAGCGCTGCAAGCGCAGTTCGGCGAAACCGTGGCCGAACTGGTCGACGGGGTCAGCAAACTGACCCAGATGAACTTCGAGACCAAAGCCGAAGCCCAGGCCGAAAACTTCCAGAAAATGGCCATGGCCATGGCGCGCGACATTCGCGTGATCCTGGTCAAGCTCGCCGACCGCCTGCACAACATGCGCACGCTGGAAGTGCTGTCCGGCGAAAAACGCCGACGCATCGCCAAGGAAACCCTGGAAATCTATGCGCCCATCGCCAACCGGCTGGGCATGCACGCCATCCGCATAGAATTCGAAGACCTCGGCTTCAAAGCCATGCACCCGATGCGTTCCGCGCGGATCAACCAGGCCGTCAAGCGCGCCCGGGGCAACCGCAAGGAAATCGTCAACAAGATCGAAGAATCCCTGAGCCACTGCCTGGCGATTGATGAAATCCAGGGCGAAGTCAGCGGACGCCAAAAGCACCTCTACGGCATCTACAAGAAAATGCGCGGCAAGCGTCGGGCCTTCAACGAGATCATGGACGTCTACGCGTTCCGGATCATCGTCGACAAGGTCGACACCTGCTACCGCGTACTGGGCGCTGTACATAATTTGTACAAACCGTTGCCGGGGCGCTTCAAGGATTACATCGCGATCCCCAAGGCCAACGGCTATCAGTCGCTGCACACCACGCTGTTCGGCATGCACGGCGTACCGATCGAAATCCAGATCCGCACCCGTGAAATGGAAGAGATGGCCAACAATGGCATCGCCGCCCATTGGCTGTACAAATCCAGCGGCGACGAGCAGCCCAAAGGCACTCACGCCCGCGCCCGCCAATGGGTCAAAGGCGTGCTGGAAATGCAGCAACGTGCCGGCAACTCGCTGGAATTCATCGAGAGCGTGAAGATTGACCTGTTCCCGGACGAGGTCTACGTGTTCACGCCGAAGGGCCGGATCATGGAGCTGCCCAAAGGCTCCACGGCAGTCGACTTTGCCTACGCGGTGCACACCGACGTCGGCAACAGCTGCATTGCCTGCCGGATCAACCGCCGTCTCGCGCCGCTGTCCGAACCGCTGCAAAGCGGCTCCACGGTCGAGATCGTCAGCGCCCCCGGTGCCCGGCCAAACCCGGCATGGCTCAACTTCGTAGTCACCGGCAAGGCGCGCACGCACATCCGCCACGCGCTGAAACTGCAACGCCGCTCCGAGTCCATCAGCCTCGGCGAACGCCTGTTGAACAAGGTGCTCAACGGTTTCGACAGCAGCCTGGAAAAAATCGCCGCCGAACGCGTCAAGGCAATGCTCGCCGAGTACCGCCTCGAACTGATCGAAGACTTGCTCGAAGACATCGGCCTGGGCAATCGCATGGCGTACGTGGTCGCGCGCCGACTGCTGGGCGAAGGCGAACAGTTGCCAAGCCCGGAAGGTCCGCTGGCGATTCGCGGCACCGAAGGTCTGGTGCTGAGCTACGCCAAGTGCTGCACGCCGATCCCGGGCGACCCGATTGTCGGCCATCTGTCGGCGGGCAAAGGCATGGTCGTGCATCTGGACAACTGCCGCAACATCAGCGAAATCAGGCACAACCCGGAAAAATGCATCCAGCTCTCGTGGGCCAAGGATGTTACCGGCGAATTCAACGTCGAACTGCGCGTCGAGCTGGAACACCAGCGCGGCCTGATCGCTCTGCTGGCCAGCAGCGTCAACGCGGCCGACGGCAATATAGAAAAAATCAGCATGGACGAACGCGATGGTCGCATCAGCGTGGTCCAACTGGTGGTCAGCGTGCACGACCGTGTGCACCTGGCTCGTGTGATCAAGAAACTGCGCGCCTTGACCGGGGTGATCCGCATCACCCGCATGCGTGCGTAGCCCACCCATTACAAGGAGTCATTCATGACCAAAACAGTTATCACCAGCGACAAGGCCCCGGCCGCCATCGGTACTTATTCCCAGGCGATCAAGGCTGGCAATACCGTTTACATGTCGGGTCAAATTCCGCTGGACCCAAAAACCATGGAACTGGTTGAAGGCTTCGAAGCCCAGACCGTCCAGGTGTTCGAGAACCTCAAGTCCGTGGCTGAAGCCGCCGGTGGTTCGTTCAAGGACATCGTCAAACTCAACATCTTCCTCACCGACCTGAGCCACTTCGCCAAGGTCAACGAGATCATGGGCAAGTACTTTGAACAGCCCTACCCTGCCCGCGCCGCCATCGGCGTTGCCGCCCTGCCAAAGGGTTCGCAGGTAGAAATGGACGCCATTCTGGTCATCGAGTAATACATCCGGCGCAGCCCTCACAGGCTGCGCCGGCTGATCTTTTGTAAGAAAGGTTTTTGAAAGGATTCCAACATGCGCAAAGCGCTTGCCCTCTCCTTGTTCGCCGTTTTCCTCGGCGGCTGCGCCAGCGATCCTGCCGACCGCGACATCAGCGGCACCTGGATCAACCAGGTGGCCATCGATGCTGCCGCTCAGGGCGGTCCGCTGCGTGAAGCGCTGCAGGCTTACGGCCCGAACCTGGAATGGGACGTCAACACCAAGGCCAATCAGGCCCGCTACACCAACGGTTTTGAAAACGTCGAAGGCAAGCTGCTGGCCGACGAGTCCGGCGCCTGGAAGGTCGACTTCTATGGCAGTTCCGCCAGCGAACTGCGCCGCGACGGCAAGCAACTGAGCCAGGTCGCCAGCGACAACGAACCGGCGCAGGTTTTCGACCGCGCAGTGATTCAAGTGCCGGACGGCGCGCCGATTGGCGCCAGTTTCGAACGCGCGCTGTACACCGCTTACATGGGCGGCAGCTGGAAAGTCATCAGCGGCCCGGGCGAGGGCAACACCGTGCAATTTCAGGCGGATGGCCAAGTCACCGGCCTGACCGGGGCGGACCGTTATGCGTTATGTCTGGCCGGCGATTGCGCGTCGATGAGCGGCGGCAATGACAGCATGTGGCTGCAACTCAACGGCCAGGGCAACACGTGGGTGTTTGCGCGCAAGGGCAAGGAACTGGAGATTTTCCCAACCGTGAACGCGTCGATGGCTGATGAAATGCCGTCGTTCACGCCGGGTGATCGCAAGTGGTTGCTGGAGAAGCAGTAACAGCGAAATCCTTGTAGGAGCGAGGCTTGCCCGCGAAAGCTTCATAAATGCCGACGTAGATGTTGGATGTTATGACGCCTTCGCGGGCAAGCCTCGCTCCTACAATGCTTCGGGGTTTGGACGTCAGCAGCGGCCCTCGAGAATTGCCGCATAACCTTCGCGGTAGGTTGGGTATTGCGGCACCCAGCCCAACGCCTTCGCCCGAGCATTGCTGCAGCGCTTGCTCCCCGCCCGACGCACGCTCGCGTCCTCGGCCCATTCGGTCACGCCCAGATACTCGCGCAACCAGCCAACCACTTCGGCCAGGGGCGCCGGCGCATCGTCGACGCCTATATAGACGTCATCCAGCGCCACACCGCGCTCATTCGCTTCAAGCAGATACGCCATCAACCCCGCCGCGTCATCGGCGTGAATGCGGTTGCCGTACAGCGGCGGATCAAGCGCCACCCGATAACCGCGCCGTACCTGAGTCAGCAGCCACTCGCGGCCCGGCCCGTAAATACCCGTCAGCCGCACAATGCTCGCGGGGATGCCGCTGTCGAGCGCCACTTGCTCGGCTTCGAGCATCAACCGCCCGGAATAACCGCTACCGGCGACGGTCGGCGAGGTCTCATCGACCCATTCCCCTTCCTGCTGGCCGTAGACGCTGCTGCTCGAAACGAACAACAGGCGTTTTGGCACCTGGCCGTAATCGCCCAGCCACTCCAGCACGTGCTGCAAACCCTCGACATAAGCGGCGCGATAACCCGCCTCATCGTGATCGGTCGCGGCCGCGCAATACACCAGGTAATCCACCGCGCCGATCGGCCAGGTGTCCGGGCAGTCTTTATTGAACAGGTCACCGGCAACGCCGATCACCCCTTCGGGCAGCCGCGAGATATTCCGGCGCAAGCCATGAACCTCCCAGCCTGAAACCAGTAATTGCTTAGCCAGACGGCTGCCAACATCACCGCAGCCGGCGATCAAAACAGAAGGCGCGGACATCAGAAAACTCCTCCGGGAAAGGTACAGACTAGCTTCCGCACAGGACGAGCGGCTAGCAATGAAGGAAAAAAAGATACTCTATTACTTTTGTTAACAAGAATTACTTGCAATAATGCCCGCCACTTTTGTTCTCGGCCTTCGAGGCCTGGAAGAACATTTACCGTCTTTTTTTCTCAGGTCCGGCCAGCATGACACGCAATCAATTCCCCGCTTCGCCTACCAAACGACCTCGCGCCTGGAGCGCTGTGGCCGCTCTGTTGCTCAGCCTGATGATCGCACCGGTCACCGCTTTTGCTGATGCGCAAGCGCCAGCCGCTCCGGCCGCCGCTGCTACTGAAGCGGCGCCGGCACCTGCCCCAGCCGCGCCAGTCGCCGCGCCTGCTGCTGCCGACCCGGCCCCGGCCATCGATGCTTCCGTTGCAGATGCTCCGGAAGTGCTCGAACCGGACAACACGCTGGGCATGGCCCACGACCTGTCGCCATGGGGCATGTACCAGAACGCCGATATCATCGTCAAAATCGTGATGATTGGCCTGGCCATCGCGTCGATCATTACCTGGACCATCTGGATCGCCAAAGGCTTCGAGCTGATGGGCGCCAAGCGTCGTCTGCGTAACGAAATCGTCCACCTGAAAAAAGCCACCACCCTTAAAGAAGCCAGCGCTTCAGCGACCAAGCAAGGCACCCTCGCCAATCTGCTGGTCCACGACGCGCTGGAAGAAATGCGCCTGTCGGCCAACAGCCGCGAAAAAGAAGGCATCAAGGAACGTGTGAGCTTCCGTCTCGAGCGCCTCGTCGCCGCGTGCGGTCGCAACATGAGCAACGGCACCGGCGTACTCGCCACCATCGGTTCCACCGCGCCGTTCGTGGGCCTGTTCGGTACCGTGTGGGGCATCATGAACAGCTTCATCGGCATCGCCAAAACCCAGACCACCAACCTCGCCGTCGTCGCTCCGGGTATCGCCGAAGCCTTGCTGGCTACCGCGCTGGGCCTGGTTGCAGCGATTCCGGCCGTGGTCATCTACAACGTCTTCGCCCGCTCCATCGCCGGTTACAAGGCGCAGGTGTCGGACGCCTCTGCTGAAGTCCTGTTGCTGGTCAGCCGTGATCTCGATCACCTGCCGACCGCTGAGCGCTCCCCGCAGCCCCACGTGGTCAAAGTAGGGTAATCAGCCATGGGCTTGCATTTGAAAGAAGGTGCGGACGACGATCTGCACGAGAACCACGAAATCAACGTCACGCCGTTTATCGACGTGATGCTGGTGCTGTTGATCATCTTCATGGTGGCCGCGCCGTTGGCCACCGTGGACATCAAGGTCGACTTGCCTGCCTCCAGCGCCAAACCGGCGCCACGGCCAGAGAAACCGGTGTTCCTCAGCGTCAAGGCTGACCAGCGCCTGTTCCTCGGTGAAGACGAAGTGAAGGTCGAAACCCTCGGCGCCACACTCGACGCCCGGACCCAGGGCAAGAAAGACACGACGATCTTCTTCCAGGCCGATAAAGGCGTGGATTACGGCGATCTGATGAGTGTGATGGACAGCCTGCGCTCGGCCGGTTACCTGAAGGTCGGTCTGGTCGGGCTTGAGACGGCAGTCAAGAAATGATCACGACGCGCCATAAGCTGACGCGTTACAGCGGGAGCCTGGCCGTGGTGCTCGGCGTGCATGCGCTGGCCATCGCGCTGGCGGTGAACTGGACCGCGCGCCCGCCGATCGAGCTGCCACCGCAGGCGATGATGGTCGAGTTGGCGCCGGTTCCGGCCCCGCCACCGCCCGCCCCGTCAAAGG